>DASTWV010000033.1 GCA_035765775.1 Actinomycetota bacterium
GCTGGGCGGCATGAGGAACGGGGTCATGCGATCCGTGGAGACATAGTGTTTGGCCATGCCCCCATTCGCGCACACTTCCGGGGGAAGGTGTTGGATTTCGCGATTGCTAGTTTGAGGCCTCGATTTTGCGACACCCTGCTACAGGGACCCCAACACTCACAGACTTCGGAGAGGCCCCGCCGGCCGCGGCCACCCGCCGGCCGCGGTCCCCCGCCGCCCAGCGCGCCCCTATGCCTTGGCGCCCTCCACCGAGCCCTCGTGGCCGCTCTCGATCCGGGCGACCTCGGCCTTGGGGGCGATGCGCCAGAACTTCGACGACAGCTCCCGCCAGTGCTCCAGCAGCTCACTGGACCGGGAGGACCCGGTCAGCTCGGCGTGGCGCGCCACGAGGTTGCGCAGGAAGGCGAGCTGCGGCCCGTCGGGGTGGTGCAGGGTGACCAGCTCGGGATTGACCCGGGCAGGGAGCGCCATGTCGGGGTCGTAGACGTAGGCCTGGCCCCCGGTCATGCCCGCCCCGAGGTTCCACCCGGTGGGGCCGAGGATGACGGCGGTGCCCCCGGTCATGTACTCGCAGGCGTGGTCACCGGCGCCCTCGACCACCGCCGTCGCCCCGGAGTTGCGCACGCAGAAGCGCTCGCCCGCCCGGCCGGCGACCAGCAGCTCGCCCCCGGTGGCCCCGTAGAGGACCGTGTTGCCGATGAGGTAGGGGTCGCCGGCGTCGTTCTCGGGCGGGAGGATGACGATCTCGCCGCCGCCCATCCCCTTGCCGACATAGTCGTTGGCCTCGCCCACCAGGCGGAACTCGATGCCGCTGGTCAGGAAGGCGCCGAAGCTCTGCCCGGCCTCGCCGGTGAACTCGACGTGCACCTTGCCGGGCGGGGCGGCGGCGCCGTGGACGTGGGCGATCGCCCCGCCCAGCCGGGCGCCGATGGTCCGGTCCGAGTTGTGGATCGGGTAGGACAGCGAGAGCTCCTTGCCCGCCATGACGCCCTCGAAGGCGTCCGCCCAGAGCCGGTCGCCCAACTCGGAGCGGGGCTTCTGGATCGGGTGGGAGGCGACGAAGTGCCGGGGGCCCTCCCAGGCCTCCATGAGCATCGACAGGTCGAGCATGTGCGCCCGGTGGCCGGGCAGCGGGCGGGGGCGCAGGAGGTCCACCCGGCCGATGGCGTCGTCGACGCTGCGCATGCCGAGGGAGGCCAGCAGCCGGCGGACCTCCTCGGCCACGAACAACAGGTAGCGGGCGACGGCCTCGGGGGTCCCGGCGAACTTCTCCCGCAGATCCTTGCGCTGGGTGGCGATGCCCACCGGGCAGGTGTCCCGGTGGCAGGCCCGCACCATGATGCAGCCCTCGGCCAGCAGGAGGGAAGTGCCGAAGGAGTACTCGTCGGCACCCAGCAGGGCGGCCACCAGCACGTCCCGGCCGGACTTGAGGCCGCCGTCCATCCGCACCCGCACCCGGTCCCGCAGCCCGTTCTCCATGAGGATCTGCTGGGTCTCGGCCAGGCCGATCTCCCAGGGCAGACCGGCGTTCTTGATCGAGGACAGCGGGCTGGCGCCGGTGCCGCCGTCCCAGCCGCAGATCTGCACCACGTCGGCCAGGGCCTTGGTGACGCCGGCGGCGATCGTGCCGACGCCCGCCTCGGACACCAGCTTCACCGACACGTCGGCGGCCGGGTTCACCTGCTTCAGGTCGAAGATGAGCTGGGCGAGGTCCTCGATCGAGTAGATGTCGTGGTGCGGCGGGGGCGAGATCAGCGCCACGCCCGGCTGGGTGTGGCGCAGCGCGGCGATCTCCTCGGTCACCTTCTTGCCCGGGATCTGCCCACCCTCGCCCGGCTTGGAGCCCTGGGCCATCTTGATGTTGAGCTCCTCGGCGAAGCTGCAGTACTCGGGCGTCACGCCGAAGCGCCCCGAGGCGATCTGCTTGATGCGGCAGTTCTTGTCGTTGTCGTAGCGCGAGCGGTGCTCGCCGCCCTCGCCGGTGTTGGCCTTGCCGCCCACCAGGTTCATGGCCTGGGCGATGGTCTCGTGCGCCTCGGCCCCGATGGCGCCGTGGCTGATCGCCCCGCTGGAGAAGCGCCGGGTGATGGCGAGAGCGGGCTCCACCTCGTCCACCGGGATCGCCGGCCCAGCGGCGACGATCTCCAGCAGGTCACGGGGTTCCACCGGTGGCCGCTCGGCCACCAGCTTGGCGAAGTGGCTGTACGCCTCCCAGTCGCCGTCCTTGACCGCCGCCTGCAGGGCCTCCACCACGTCCGGATTGGTGACGTGGGACTCGATCCCCTTCGCGTGGAACTTGTAGTAGCCCGGGTTCTTCAGCTTCGGCAGGGCGGCCGGGTACCCCTCGTAGGCCTCCTGGTGGCGGGCGAGGACGTCCTCGGCAATGGTCTGCAGCCCGATGCCGCCGAGCGGCGTGGCGCACCCGGTGAAGCACAGGTCGATGACCTCCCGGCCGAGCCCGATGGCGTCGAAGATCTGCGCCCCCCGGTAGGAGTCGGTGGTGGAGATCCCCATCTTGGACATGATCTTGAGGACGCCCTCCTCCACTGCGTTGCGGTAGCGCAGGAGTGCCTCGGCCACCGGGATGTCCTCCCCGAGGCGGCCCCGGGCGGTGATCTCGGCGATGGAGGCGAGCACCAGGCGGGGGCAGATGGCCTCGGCCCCGTAGCCCAGCAGGCAGGCCATGTGGTGGACCTCCCGGGCCTCGTCGGTCTCGGCGACGATCGACACCCGCGTGCGCTGCCCGGTGTGCAGCAGGCGCTGGTGCACGGCGCCGACGGCCAGCAGCATCGGGATGGGTGCCCGGGCGGAGGACACCCGGGCGTCGGTCAGGACCAGCAGGCCGCTGCCCAACCCGGCGGCGTGCTCGGCTTCGTCGGCCACCCGCTCGATGGCCTCCCGCAGCGCCCCCGGGCCCTCGGTGGCCCGGAAGGTGGCGTCGATGCGGTGGCCGCCCGGCGCCTTGAACAGCAGGAAGGTCTCCAGCTCCAGCATCGCCGCACTCTCGGGGCGCTCCCACAGCACGGGGTCGTGGGGGCCGAGGAGGGTGCGGATGCTCATGACCGAGCGTTCCCGCAGGGCGTCGATGGGCGGGTTGGTGACCTGGGCGAAGCGCTGCTTGAAGTAGTTGTAGACCGGCCGGCCGTGGTCGGCGAGCCCGCCCGGGGCGGTGTCGTCGCCCATCGACGAGGTGGGCTCGTGGCCGGTCATCGCCATCGGCCGGATGACGGTGGTGAAGTCCTCGTGCGAGTAGCCGAAGGCCACCTGGCGGCGCACCAGGTCCTCGGGGATCTCCGGATTGGGGTCGCCCACGGGGGCAGGCTTCAGGTACTGGGACACCCACTGGCCGTAGGGCTGCGCCTTGGCCAGGCGGCGGCGGACCGGGTCGTTCTCGAAGCCCCCGGCCGGGTCGGTCGGGTCTACGCAGATCATCTGGCCCGGGCCGAGCTTGCCCCGGCGCACCCGGCCGTGACCCCGGGTGTAGACCGAGCCGGCCTCCGAGGTGCAGGCCACCATCCCGTCCTCGCACACGACATAGCGCAGGGGGCGCAGCCCGTTGCGGTCGAGGCAGGCGCCCACCCGGATGCCGTCGGTGAAGATCACCCCGGCGGGGCCGTCCCATGCCTCCATCAGGCAGGCGTGGTAGCGGTAGAAGTCCCGGACCTCCTCCTCGAGGTCGGCCATGTTCTCCCACGCAGCGGGGATCAGCATGGCGGCGGCGTGACGCACGTCGCGGCCTTCCCGGGTCAGCAGCTCGAGGACGTTGTCGAGCATCGCCGAGTCGGAACCCTCGATGTCGATCACCGGGCGCAGCAGCTCCTCCTCCAGGAGGTTGATCCGCCCGAGGCGGCCCTCCCGGGCCCGCATGCGGTTGACGTTGCCCTGGATGGTGTTGATCTCGCCGTTGTGGCACAGCATCCGGAAGGGCTGGGTGCGCTCCCAGGTGGGCAGCGTGTTGGTGGAGAAACGCTGGTGGAAGACGGCCAGCGGCACCTTGTAGGCCGGGTTGCGCAGGTCGGTGTAGAAGTCTCCCAGCCGGTCGGCGGTGACCATGCCCTTGTAGGTCAGGGTGCTGAAGGAGAACGACGGGAAGTAGACCCGGATGCCCTTCTCGGCGCACGCCTTCTCGGCGCGCTTGCGGGCCCGGACGCAGCGGCGCTCGGCCTCGGCGGCGTCGAAGCCGATCGGCTTGAGGAAGATCGCCTGCTCGATGAGCGGCTTGGTGGCGAGGGCCCGGTCGCCCAGCGGCTCGAGGTCCACCGGCACCGGCCGCCAGGCGATCACCTCGATGCCCTCCCAGCGGCACGCCTCCTCGATGACCGCCCGGTGCCCTGCCCCCCAGACGAAGGTCATGGCGACGCCGATGAAGTCGGGGTCGGCGGCGGCCCCGAGGGCGGACGCCTCGGCGGCGAAGAAGTCCCGGGGCAGCGAGGTGAGGATGCCGGCACCGTCACCGGTCTTCGAGTCGGCGTCCAGCGCCCCGCGGTGGCGGACCCGGCAGAGGGAGTGGACCGCGGTCTCGAGGATGTCGTGGGTTGGCCTGCCCTCGACGTCGGCGACGAAACCGACCCCGCAGGCGTCCCGCTCGTGCGCGGGATCGAAGATGTTCCTGGGTGGGGCGAACCTCGGGCTCGTGGTCATTCCGCTCCCTCTCCTCCCGGCCCGCCCCGTTCTGCAGGCGCGCGCCGCCGTCGGGACGCTCGGCCCCCCTCTGCAAGGGGGTGCTTCCCTGTTCGCGGACGAAAAAACGCCCGCGGAAGGCGAGCGTCTTTGCTCTGGTGGCGACCACCGTCCCCGTTGGGCCCCCCATTGGACCGCGCGGTCGGGCCGGAAGTCGGCCCCATTGTGCAAGGTCGGGTGTGCGCTGTCAACGAGGGCCTGTGACAACTGTCATCCCGAGGTCGTGATGCGGCGCACGACCGGGGCGCGGGTGGTCTCCGTAGCGTTGGCGGTGTGCATGCGTCCCCGCGAAAGAGGCCCCCGGTGCAGGCGTCATCGGCTATCCATATCCGCAATGCCCGCAGGCTTTCGGCAGCGTGACCGCCTTCTGCTTCTTCCCCTAGTCGGCTACCGGCGCTGCGTGCCGTCCCCGGTGATGACGTACTGGCGCAGGTACAGATCCCGGTAGGTCACCGGCCCCCGGGGGCCGGGCACGCGGTCGATGTTGATCCCGGTCTCGGGCGCCGAGGTCAGCTCGAAGCCGTCCAGCCAGCGGGTGATGGCGTTCCAGAACCCGGCGGTGCCCCGGTAGGCGTTCAGGAAGGCGGCGGCCGCCTCCCGGTCCCCGGTGACGATCCCCGCCGCCAGGCCCGAGGTCTCGGCGCTGGCCAGGCGGGCGGCCGCCACCGCCCCGCCCACCGGCGCGATCGTCACCGTCGCCCCCCGGTCGGGGTCGTTGGCCCACTCGTAGCCGATCGGGTGGTCGTGGGGCGGCAGGGACGCCGTCACCCCGAGGGGTGCCATCCGGGCCACCGCCTGGGGAACGAAGGCGTCCCACAGGGCCTCGTCCACCAGCAGCAGGTTCAACCGGTTGCACACGCCCAGGCGGTCCAGGCTGCCCTCGATGAGGCCGAGGGCCATCTCGGGATCGGCGCCCGGGTGGACGTAGAGCACCCCGCCGCCCTCGGCGTGGGCCAGGGAGCGCACGCCGTGCTCCGTGGCCTGGCGGGCGAGGGACGCCGTCGTCTCGCCGCTGCCCCGCAGGATCACCAGCGGGATGAGCTGGGGGAGCGAGACGAGCACGGACGCGGCCTCCCGGTCGGCGGTGCGGACGAGCTGCACCGCTCCGGCGGGGAGCCCGGCGGCCGCCAGGCCGGGGCCGATCACCCGGTCGACCAGCGCGGTGGCGCTGCGCAGCGAGGCCCCGCCGGTGCGCAGCACGCCGGCGTTGCGGGACTTCACCAGCTGGGTGGCGACATCGACGGTCACGTTGGGCCGGGCCTCGTAGTTGGCGCCGATGACCCCGACGGGCACCCGGCGCTCCTCGACCACGAGGCCGTTCGCCAGCGTGCGCACGCCCGCGACCCTCCCCAGTGGGGGCAGGGCGGCAAGCGCCGTGACCTGCTCGGCGATGCCGGCCAACCGGGCCTCGCCCAGCCGCAGGCGGTCGACCAGCCCGGGGGAGAGGACCCCTTCGGCCGCCTCGATGTCGTCGGCGTTGGCTTCCAGCAGCGCCCCGGCCTCGGAGGACAGCCGGGAGGCGATCTCGGCCAGCGCGGCGCCGACCGTCTCGTCCGCCGCGTCGGCCATGGCCTCGGCGGCCGCCTGGGCGGCCCGGGCCGCGCCGGTCACGAGTTCGGCGACCTCGCTGGGAGGGGCGCCCATACCGGAGCTCATGTCGCCGCTCATGCCGGGTGGGGCTGGACCCACACGTTGTCCGCCAGGCTGGAGCCCAGCGACGCCGAGGTGCCGTCCACCGACAGCGTCAGGGTGCCGTCCGGCCCGATCGCGGTGACCCGGATGCTCGCACCGGGCATCAGGTGCTTGTCCTCGAAGTACTTGAGGACATCGGTGACCAGCTCGACGTCCTCGGTCAGCAGGCAGAGCCGGCCGGTGTCGCCCGCCTTCAGGTCGCTCAGGGCCACCAGTTGCGCCCGGTCGTAGGGGGGCGCCAGCCCGGGGATGGCGTTGCCGTGCGGGCAGGTGGTGGCGCCGGTCTTGGAGAGGATGCGCTCCTCCACCTCGGGCGAGATGACGTGCTCCCAGGCATGGGCCTCCTCGTGGGCCCGGTGCCAGGGGATCTCCAGGATGTCCACCAGCAACCGCTCGGCCAGCCGGTGGCGGCGGACCAGGGGGGTGGCCACCTCCCGGCCGTAGCCGGTCAGGGCGATGTCCCGGTCCTCCACCGAGACCAGCCCGGCCTTGGCCAGCCGGCGGACCTGCTCGGAGACTGCGGCCGCCGACACGCCCATGCGCCGGGCGATGCGCGACTGGGCGATGCGCCCGCCCTCCTCCTCCATCTCGTAGACCGCTTCCAGGTACTCCTGGGCGCCTTGCGGGACGGGAGGGGCCACCTCGGACATTCGGCTCGCTTCTTCCTGGGTCACGGGCGGCAAGCGGCGGGCCCCCGCGGGGCCGCCGGCGGTCCGGAGGGGGCGACTTACTATAGTGCCGAGATGCCGGCTGCCCCCGTTCGGGGCCCGAAAGGGTCGTCGAAGACCAGTGCCCCCACGGTCGCCCTCTTCGACGGCCATTCGCTGGCCTACCGGGCGTTCTTCGCCCTCGCCGAGGCCGATCTGCGCACCGCCAGCGGCCAGCCCACCGCCGCCGTGTACGGCTTCACCTCCATGCTCATCAAGGCCTGGCAGGACCTGAAGACCCGCCACCTGGCGGTCGCCTTCGACCGGGGCCGGCCGGCCGAACGCCTGGCGATCCGGCCGGAGTACAAGGCCCAGCGGGAGTCCCCGCCCGACGAGTTCCGCCAGCAGGTGGGCCTCATCCGGGAGGTGCTCAGCGTCCTCAAGATCCCGGTCTTCGAGCTGGACAACACCGAGGCGGACGACATCATCTCCGTCCTCGCCTCCCGCCTCGCCGGGGAGGGGGCCTCGGTGGTGGTGGTGACCGCTGACCGGGACTTCTTCCAGATGGTCGGGCCCAAGGTCCGGCTGATCATGAACCGGCGGGGGATCAGCGACACCGTCACCTACGACGAGGCCGCCGTCCGCCAGCGCTACGGGTTCGGCCCCGAGCACTACCTGGACTACGCCGCCCTGCGGGGCGACCCGTCGGACAACATCGAGGGCGTGGCGGGCATCGGCGAGAAGACCGCCAACAAGCTCGTCGTGACCTACGGGACGCTGGAGTCGGTCTTCGAGCACCTCGACGAGATCACCCCGAAGAACCGCGAGCGCCTCGCCGAGGCCCAGACCCGCCTGCTGGAGAACCGGGAGTTCTTCCGCCTGCGCACCGCCGAGCAGCTCGCCGCCCACGGCGTCCCGGTGGAGCGCCTGGACGTGTCGGCCGCCGACCTCGAGATGGGGCGCTGGGACCCCGAGGAGGTCCGCACCCTGTTCGACACCCTGGAGTTCCGCACCCTGTACGACCGGCTGGGCACCGACCTTCCCGCCCCGGCCCCCAAGGGCGGGCTCACCGCCGACTCGGCCGAGATCGGCCACCTCGACGACCTGCGCGACGCCCTCGCCGAAGCTGCCCGCAGCGGGATCGTGACCCTGCGGGTCGCGGGGGAGCGGTCCCACCCGCGGGCGGCGCCGGGCGCGCTGGCGATCGGGGTCCCGGGTGGCGCCCGGGTGGTGCGCCTCGAGTCCTTCGCCGAACCGGAGGCGGTCTGGGATGCCATCCGGCCCGACCTCGAGGCCTCCCGCATCGCCACCCACGGGGCCAAGGACGCCCTCCTACGCCTGGACGCCGCCGGCATCCACCCGGCGGGCATCGCCATGGACACCGAGATCGCCGCCTACCTGGCCCACCCGGAGCGGGGCTCGTACCCGCTCGACGAGCTGGTGGCGTCCTACCTGGGCCGGGAGCTGCGCCTGGAGACCGAGCCCGCCGCCGGCCAGCAGGCCCTGGCGCTGGATGGGGTGGAGGCCCCGGCGGGGGACGGGCTGGCCATCGGGACGGAGGCGGTCGCGGTGGCTGAGCTGGGGGGGGTCCTGGAAAAGGAGCTGCGCGAGAAGGGGGCCTGGGACCTCCTCCAGGACCTGGAGCTGCCCCTGGTGGCGGTCCTGGCGCGCATCGAGCGCACCGGCGTGCGGGTGGACGGCGATTACCTGCGGGCGATGTCCGAGGCGGTCGGCGATGAGATGGCCGCCATCGAGCACGAGATCTATGCCTACGCCGGTGAGCCGTTCAACATCGGCTCCCCGCCCCAGCTCCGCCGCATCCTCTACGAGAAGCTCGGCCTCAAGCCCTCCAAGCGCACCAAGACCGGGTTCTCCACCGACGCCAGCGTGCTGGAGTCGCTGCGCGAGGAGCACGGCATCGTGGACGCCATCCTGCGCTACCGGGAGCGGTCGAAGCTGAAGTCGACCTACATCGACGCCCTGCCGCCCCTCGTGGACCCGCAGACCGGGCGGGTGCACTGCCGCTTCAATCAGACGGTGGCGGCCACCGGCCGGCTGTCCTCCGACTCACCGAACCTGCAGAACATCCCCATCCGCACCGAGGAGGGCAAGCAGATCCGGCGGGCGTTCATCCCGGCCGAGGGCCACCTCCTGGTGGTCGCCGACTACTCCCAGATCGAGCTGCGGGTGCTGGCCCACCTGTCCGAGGATCCCGAGCTGGTCTCGGCCTTCGAGCGCCACGAGGACATCCACCGGCATTCGATTGCCAAGGCGCTCAACATCCCGATGGATGCGGTGACCCCCGAGCTGCGCTCGATCGGCAAGATGGTGTCCTACGGCGTCACGTACGGGATGGGGCCGTTCGGGCTGGCGCAGCGCCTGCACATCCCGATGGACCAGGCGAAGGCCTACATCGAGGGTTTCTTCGGCTCCTACCCGCAGGTCCGGGGCTACCTGGACGGCATCGTCGCCCAGGCCCGGGAGGAGGGCTATACCACGACGATCCTCGGCCGGCGGAGGTACCTGCCCGACCTGAACGCCCGCAACCCGGCGGTGCGCTCCAACGCTGAGCGCATGGCGCTGAACGCCCCCATCCAGGGCTCGGCGGCCGACATCATCAAGCTGGCGATGGTGCGGGCGGACGCCGCCATGGCCCGGAGCCAGGGCCGTATGGTGCTGACCGTACACGACGAGCTGGTCTTCGAGGTGCCCACGGCCGAGGTCGAGGCGACAGCAGCCGAGATCCGCACGGCAATGGAGGGGGTGCTCCCCATGCGGGTGCCGCTCGAGGTCGATCTCGCCTGGGGCGCCAACTGGGCAGACGCCAAAGGCTGAGCCGGGGCCAATCCGCGAGAAGGGTAGAACCACAAGTCATGGGTACGAGGCGGCGACGATGAGCGACCGGGAGGGCGACCAGCAGGGCGACCACGCCCACGGTCCCTCGGCAAGCGGTGGACCGGTGGGTGGCCCGGGCGCGCACCACACCCACCCCGACGGTGGCCCGCCGCCCCGCTCCCCGGCCCGCTTCGTGGGCTACATCCTCATCTTCGTGATCCTGGTGGCGGTGTCGCTCTACCTGCGGGCGGCGCACAACAAGAGCGGCACCGCGGCCCAGGGGGGCAGCCCGAGCACGCCGGCGACGGCCGCCTCAGGCCTCGCCATCGTGGACACCGAGTGGGCGGGCCAGGCGTGCCGCACCACCACGCCCTCGGGCGGCTACATGCTCCGGGCGGCGTACGACTCGACCCAGGGCACAGTGAACTCGTGGATCGCCGGGCTGTCCTCCGGGGCGGTCACCCAGACGATGACCGGCGGCAGCCCGAACCTCGAGACGGCGGTGTGCTACATCGACGGCCCCTGGCAGTTGCCGCCCTCCGCCCAGGGCGCGGTCCCGACCGACACCCTGCTCCGGGCCATCGTCCTGGTGCCCAAGGGCGGCACCGCCGTCAGCGGCCCCATCGGCCCCGCAGCCAGCCTCACGCTCGCCCGGCCGCAGCCGGCGGCGACCATCCCCCCCGCGCCCCCGGCGGTCACGCCCACCAGCAAGTAGACGGTCACGCGGGACCCGGCACAGCCCCTCCTCCGCCCTGATCTTGGGACCGGGCCGGGAAAGGCGCCGTGCTAGACTCAACTCGCCCTTTCGTGCTGACGCGCGGAAGGAGTTCCCGCCCTGAGGGGCCGTAAGGAGTTCGCATGTCCACCCGCACATTCAATTACGATCCGGCTGAGCGCGGCTCGGCACCGGAGCACGAATCCACCATCACCACCAATGACGTGGGCTTCTCCCACGAAGAGCTGATGGCGGCCATTGACGCCACCATCAAGCCGTTCGACGAGGGCGACCTCGTCGCCGGCACCGTCGTCAAGATCGACAAGGACGAGGTCCTGGTCGACATCGGCTTCAAGTCCGAGGGCGTGATCCCCGCCCACGAGCTGTCCATCAAGCAGGATGTCGATCCCTCCCGGGTCGTCACCGTCGGCGACCGGGTCGAGGCGCTGGTCCTCCAGAAGGAGGACAAGGAGGGGCGCCTCATCCTCTCGAAGAAGCGGGCCCAGTACGAGCGGGCCTGGGGCAACATCGAGGCCATCAAGCAGGCCGGCGGCATCGTCAAGGGGCCGGTCATCGAGGTCGTCAAGGGCGGCCTGATCGTCGACATCGGCCTGCGGGGCTTCCTCCCCGCCTCGCTGGTGGAGCTGCGCCGGGTCCGCGACCTGCAGCCCTACGTCGGCCGCGAGCTGGAATGCAAGATCATCGAGCTCGACAAGAACCGCAACAACGTGGTCCTGTCCCGGCGGGCCTACCTCGAGGAGGCGCACTCCGAGCAGCGCAAGGAGTTCCTCGAGAACCTGAAGCCCGGGGAGAAGCGCACCGGCACCGTCTCGTCCATCGTCAACTTCGGTGCCTTCGTGGACCTGGGCGGCGTGGACGGCCTGGTGCACGTCTCCGAGCTGTCCTGGCGCCACGTCGACCACCCGAGCGAGGTGGTCCAGGTAGGCCAGGAGATCAACGTCGAGGTCCTCGACGTCGACTTGCAACGGGAGCGGGTCTCACTCTCGCTTAAGAACACCCAGGAGGACCCCTGGCGGGCCTTCGCCCGCCAGCACCACCCGGGCGATGTGGTCACCGGCACGGTCACCAAGCTGGTGCCCTTTGGCTCCTTCGTCAAGGTGGCCGAGGGCATCGAGGGCCTGGTGCACATCTCCGAGCTGGCCGAGCGCCACGTCGAGCTCCCCGAGCAGGTGGTGGCCCTGGGTCAGGAGGTGTCGGTGAAGGTGATCGACATCGACCTGGAACGGCGCCGGATCAGCCTGTCGATCAAGCAGGCGATGGCCGGGCAGGCGACGCCGGCAGACCGGGCCGAGCACGCCGGCGGAGCCGGTGGGGCGCCGACGGTGGCCAGTGCGGCCAGCGAGGACCGGCTGCTGGACCAGCCGCCCGAGCGCTCCGACGAGGAGCTGCGGGAGGCGCGCGAGCATCGTGAGCCCGTGCCGGTCCCGGCGGCGCCCGCGGCTGCGGACGCAGTGGCCCCGGCGGCTGAGGCCGCCCCGGCGGCGGCGCCCGCGGAGAAGCCCGCCGAGCCCGAACTGGAAGGCGAGCTGCTCACCTCGGAGGCTCCGCCATCGCCGGAGTCGCTCGAGGACATCCTGCTGGAGATGAAGCGCGACCTGGAGCACTAGGGCCTGGTCGTTGCCGGACTGACCGGGGGCATCGCGTCGGGCAAGTCGACGGTCGCCCGGCTCCTGGCGGCGCGCGGAGCGTTCGTGATCGATGCCGACTCGGTCGCGCACGACGTACTTGCCCCGGGCGGGACCGCGGTCGAGGCCGTGGTGACCCGCTTCGGCCCTTCCGTCCGGGCGCCGGACATGGGCATCAACCGGGCGGTGCTCGGTGCGCTCGTGTTCGCCGACCCGGCTGCCCGCCGGGATCTCGAGGCGCTCACCCACCCGGCGATCCGGGCCGAGATCGCCCGCCGGACCGCCGCAGCCGGGGCCCCTCTGGTGGTGATCGATGCCGCCCTGCTGGTGGAGACCGGCGGCCGGTCCACCATGGCCGAGCGGGGGATGGACGCCCTGGTGGTCGTGGCGGCCGAGCCCGCCCAGCAGGTGGCAAGAGCTCTCGAGCGGGGCACGCCGCTGGAGCGGGTGGAGGCGGTCATGGCCGCCCAGGCGACCCCCGCCCAACGCATGGCTGCCGCCGACTACGTGATCGACAACCGTGGCTCCCCCGAGGAGCTGGAGGCGGGCGTGGAGACCCTGTGGAGCCTGCTGACCAACCCCGCGCCGGGGACTCCCTCCCGGGTCAAGGGGATCCTCTTCGACGTGGGCGACACCTTGCTGGCCCCCCACCCATCGTTCCTCGAGCTCTTCGCCCTGGTGATGCGGGAGCAGGGTTTCTCAGTGACGCCCGCCGAGGTGGAGGAGGCCCTGCAGACGGTGGGGCGGAGCGTCTCGGAGGTGATCGGTCAGGGCGACAACCCCGACGAGCGCTGGTCCACCTCGGAGGAGAAATCCCGCCGCTTCTGGAGGCGGTTGTACGGCGCCATGCTGGCCCACTGGGGCATCGCCGACGGCGACGGTGCCATCTTCAACGCCCTCTACGCCCGCTTCACCCGGCCCGACTCCTACCGGCTCTTCCCCGATGTCATGCCAGCACTGGAGGCGTGCCGGGAGGCAGGGCTGGTGCTGGGCATCGTGTCCAACTTCGAGTCCTGGCTGGAGGACATGCTGGCGGGCCTCGGCGTGGCCGGCTTCTTCGCCTGCGTGGTGATCTCGGGCAAGGAGGGCATCGAGAAGCCCGACCCCGAGATCTTCCGGCGGGCGTTGGAGCGCAGCGGGCTGGAGCCGGCGGAGACCGCCTTCGTGGGCGACCATCCCCGGGTGGACATCGCCGCCGCCCGGGAGCTCGGCATGACCGGCGTCCTCATCGACCGCTGGGACCGCTACCCGGACGCCGACTCCCTGCGCATCCGCACCCTGGCCGATTTGCTCCCCGCCCTCGGCTACTAGTCGTTTGTTCCCGAACTCACGCCACCCGGCGGCGTAGGCGCCGGACCGCCGCCCAGGCGAGCACGACGAGCACCACCGGGGCGAGCAGGTAGCCCACGGCGACGATGAAGCCGGCGAGCACCGTGGCCACGCCGTTCCTCGCCTGGTGCCACGCCGTCGCCAGCCGACCGCCGGGTCTGGCCGCCGCCGGCTGGGTGCCCGGCTCGGCCAGCGTCGCCTGGATGCTCGCCATCGCAACCTGGTTCTGGAGGTAGGACTGGCTCGCCTGCAGGGTCTGGATCTGCTGCGTGACGTTGTTGAGCGGCTGCTCGATCGCCAGGATGTCGGCGGTGGACTTGGCCTGCGGCAGCAGTTGCAGGTACTCCGCCTCCTCCCCCTGTAGGGCGGTCAGTTGGGCAGCGTCACTGGCAACCTGGCCCGACTCGTCCAGGCTCGTGGTGCTCTGGTTGGACACTGCTCCCAGGTCCCCGAGCGCGGCGAGCGCCTGGTCCAGGTTGGTCGACGGAACCTGGAGGGTGAGGTTTCCGGATGCGAGCCGCCCGTTGGCGGTCTGGGTGTTGGAGTTGGAGACCAGCCCCCCGAACCGGCCCGCCACCCCCGCCGCCTGTGACCAGGCGGAGGCGAAGTGACCCTTGGGCACCCGGACCGAGACCGAGGCGGTGCGCACGATGCTCTGCTGGAACCCCGCTCCGGAGGACTTGCCCGGCGACGGGGCCTGGGCGGGCACTGGGCCGAGGCTCGTGTCTATGGATGTCAGTGGGCCGTTGATGTTGCTCACGTTGCTTGGGGCCCTGACAATGTGTTGCGCAGCAGTTCTGTTCGGTTGGGACGGCGCCGGGTTGACCAGAGTCCCAAGGGCAACCAGCACAGTGAGGGCGCCGGCGGCGGCCAACGCGTACACCCAGCCGCGCCCATGGACCAACCGGTGGGGCTTCCCTGGGCGGACCCGGGCGGCCACCATGGTGCGTCCCTTGAGGTCGTCCGGGACGGTGTACCCCGCTGCTTCTTCGGCCAGGGCGCTGCGGATCTCCAGCTCAAGCTCAGTCATCGTCACTGCTCATCCCCTCCACTCATCCCTCTTGGGCTGCCGAGTGGGCAGCCTCGATCGAGGCGTCCATCGCCAACAGTCCCCGCGCCTCATGGAGCCGGGACTTCACCGTGCCCGGGCGAATACCAAGGAGCGCCGCCATCTCACGCTCGGTGAGGTCCAGGTAGTACCGGAGGACCAGCGGCACGCGGAGCCGGTCCGGGAGCTTCCCCAAGGCCTCGGCCACCGTGGCCGCCGTCAACCGCGCCTCGACCTCCTCGTGCCCGCCCGGCCCCACGTCGTCGGACGGCCCGTGACGGGCCAGGGCTCGCTCCTCCCTCCGGCGTGAGCGCAAGATGTTGAGCGAGAGGTTGACCGCCACCCGGGACAGCCACCGGGAAGCATCCGCACCGGGGGCGATCTTCCGGCTGGCCGCGGCCGCCCGCACCAAGGTCTCCTGTGCCACGTCCTCGGCGGCGGCCGGGTCCCGCAGGATGAGGCAGGCAGCCAAGTAGACCCGGGGCTGGTACTCGTCGACCCATCTCTCCAGCAGTTCCATTCCGGGGTCCTCGGGCCGAATCATCGTCGCTGCCTTTCCTGGTCAACACCGTTGGACCCTCGGTGGTTCGCACTCCATAGGACGTCCCGGCTGGGGATCGGGTTCCCCAGAACCGGGGGGTTGACGGTGGACGGATAACGATATATCGTGTTGCAACGGCAGCACTCGAAGAAGTACAGAAGGAGGAGTCATGGATACGGAAGAGATCGACACTGCATGGGGGCCAGGCGGGTCTCACGCCGGTTGTCACGGTGAGGGCCACGGAGGTGGTCGGCGGGGGCACGGCGGATTCCGGGGTGGAGTCCACGGTGGGCCCCACCATGGGGCACATCGCCACCACGGGGACTTCCCGCCCCCGTGGGCGGGCTTCGAGGGGTTCCCCGGGTTCGCGGGGCGCTTCGGCGGACCCCGGGGCGGGCGCCGGGCCCGGCGGGGCGATGTGCGCATCGCCATCCTCGCCGTCCTGGCCGAGAAGCCGATGCACGGCTACGACCTGATCCGCGAGCTCGAGGAGCGGAGCCGCCAGATGTGGCACCCCAGCCCGGGATCGGTCTACCCGACGCTGCAGATGCTGGAGGAGCAGGGCCTGCTGAGCAGCGTGGAGCAGGACGGCAAGAGGGTGTACTCGATCACCGACGAGGGGAGGGCAGAGGTCACCGCCCAGGAGGAGCGCCGGGGCGGCGCCCAGCCCTGGGACGAGGCCCGGGAGGGCGGGGAGCGCTTCGGCCCGCTGTTCGGAGCCATGGGCCAGCTGGGGGCCGCCGTCATGCAGGTGGCCCGGGCCGGAAATTCGTCCCAGGCGGAGCGGGTGACCGAGATCCTCACCGAGGCCCGGAAGAAGGTGTACTCGGTGCTGTCGGAGGACTAGAACCGCTGCGGCCCGCCCCCCGGCTCGCTGCCCCTGTCGCCGACAGAAGATGGGGTGTTCACCCGATGCGCCATTGCCCCCAGCCGGAGCACAGTTGGCCGTACAGGCATGCCACGAGACGGGAGGGGGCAGCGATGGCAACGGTCGAGGAAACGGTCGATGCAAGGGGAATCCCGTTCCACTGCGTCGAGGCGGGTGAGGGGCAGGCCCTGTTCTTCATCCACGGAATGTGCGGGTTCGCCGAAGTGTGGCGGGGGCAGGCGGAACGGCTCAGCCCCCGCTTCCGGTGCGTCGCATACGACCGGCGAGGTCACACCGGCACGCCGAGGGGGACTGAGCCCGAGTCGACCGAGACCCATGCCATGGACGGGGCGGCGCTCATCGAGGCCCTCGACCTGGACCGGCCCGTCGTGGTCGGCTCCAGCGGCGGTGCCCGGATCGCGCTCGAGCTTGCCCGGACCCGGCCGGATCTGTTGGCGGGGGCGGTGTTCTCCGAGCCGCCGGCATTCGCGATCGACCCGGAGGCAGCGGCCGGGCTCCTCAAGGCTCTGAAGGGCGTGGTGGGGCCCGCGGTAGCCGCCGGGGACGCCCGGGCGGCGGTAGACGCCTTCTTCCCGCTGCTCTGCCCGGGCCTGTGGTCAAGCCTCGACGAGGAGGGCCGGGACCGCTACCGGGCGAATGGCCCGATGATGCTGGAGGAGCTCACCGGACCGCCTTATCCCCTTACGGCCGCGGGGGCAGCCACGATCGCCGTCCCGGCCCTCGTCCTCTCCGGGACCGAGAGCCATCCGGCACTGCAGGCTCTCGCCCGCCGGCTGGCCGACGTGCTGCCTGAGGCCCGCTGGGTGGCGCTGGCCGGATCGGGCCACGTCACTTACGCCGAGCGGCCGGACGCCTTCGCCAGGGCGGTCGCCGGCTTCGCCGGCAACCTCGCCGTAGCTGGGCCACAGACCGGGAAGTAGGCTCCGAGCCTCGCTGAGGCAGTCGGGACGCTGAGCGGGGCGCCCCTCGTGGCCTTCGTGGCCACCCTCGACCTCGATCGGTCGCATGCGTTCTATTCCGGGGTCCTCGGGCTGCGGCACATCGAGACAACGCCGTTTGCCAACGTCTACCGGGTCGGCGCCGTAACGCTCCCGGTAACACTGGTGCAGAGCCTGATCCGGCCGGAGCATGGGGGCACTGGAAGTAACACCAGGACGCCGAGGGCATCTGGACCGCTCCGGGCGGTGCCCGCATCTCCGGGCGGAGCTACGGAGCGGCTGAGCTGAGTGGGCGCCAGTCCAAGTTGGCGGCGTGGTACAGCCCCTGGCTGCTCCACGCGTGCAGGTTGGGAAGGCGCCGGCCCGGACGGGGCGGGGTGCACGCGCAAGCGGGCGCCGCAGCAGTGACGCGCGGCGCCCCTTCTAGGTGGTGGTGGTTTGTGCAGCAGTTGGGCCGGTCGAGCTGGCCCGGGGCTGCACTAGCCCGGCGGGAATTCCCAGTCGTAGTGGGCGGGGCCGAGCTCGAAGGTCTCGGTTTGCTCCTCGTACAGCCAGGCGTCCTCCGCTGGCGGCCCCGTGCTGGGGG
>DASTWV010000034.1 GCA_035765775.1 Actinomycetota bacterium
AGCCGCAGCACCTCTTCGATCTTGCGCATGGGTAGCCTCTTCCTGGGCACGCCTGGTCCTCCTTCGAACGGCAACTGGGGAGTCGCCATTCAAGGGGACCGCGTGCCCGCCTTGGTGGATCTGGACCAAGGCGCTACCCCGCCGGGGGTCAGGTGTCCGGAATCAGCCGGAACGAGTGTCCACTTTCAACTGGACTCGGTGTCCGGATTCAATCGGAATCGGTGTCCGGATTCGCCCGGCCTACACAGCTCCGAGCGCAACGCCGACGCACGAATCGTGCATCAGATGCAACTTTGGGGCCGAACATCCATTCTCACGAGGCACGCGGATCGAGCTATGGGCCCTGCTCGTGGGGGACCATCGAACCTGGATCATCCCTCACCTCTGACTTGCGAAGTGGCAGGTCAGCTGGCAGTTGTGGCTTCGGCAGGGTCGCGTTCAGCGAGTCCTGCGCCCCCCCGCTGTGCCCGACATAAGATAGATTATTACCAAACCCCGTGATAGTTGGGAATCGGCTTTATGGACCATACCATCTCTTGCTGGGACTGTAGTGAACCAGGCCGAGCCGCGTCTCTTGCAGAAGGCGAAGAGTTCCCGCGATAGACGGTCCCCATACCGCGCGCAGGTCCTTTGGGCAATGAGAGACTCGAAACCGCTTCACAGCAGACGCAAAGCACCCAGGGCTACCAACACCTGCCAAACCACCAGGGGCACCATAAGCATCCACACTAGGTCGAAGATCTGCAGGACGGGTTCGCTCGATCCGGAGCAGCAGGTCCGCACAACGTCTAGGCCCAGGGGGACAAGAGTGAGCCATGAAATCGCGGTCACAACAGCCAACACGGCGGCGACGGCCGCCACCCTTCTCAAAGCCGAGAGTCGGGGGCCACCGTCTCGGTGCCGTTCAACGTCGAGCGCTCGTGCCTGCTCGGAAGTGAAGAGGGTGATTAGAACCAGGAGCACACCAACCAGAGTCGAGGCGTCCCCGACTCGCCCGACCAGGGTCACCGTCGTCGGCGACTGACCTCGGGTGGTGGGGCAGACAACCCGAGCGAAGAAAGTGTATCAATGTCGCCGCTATCCCTGTGCACTGTTCTTGTCATCTCGAAGCTGCGCTGGAGTGCCGAGGGCTCAGCGACATCTTGAAGATGCAGCCGAACGATTTCCGACCAAGCGGTTTCGTACGTGGCGCTCTCGGTGAACCTCAGCCGCCACTTTTCACCCGTTTCCACCGATCCCGTGGAGGTGACTGTGGCGTCTTGCCTCATGCGCAGCAGGGCCTGCTGGCGCAGTTCCTGTTCGTAGGTCGCCCGGGCATTCGTAAGTATGCTCCTAGCCGCCGACCGGGGGATTCGAAACAGCAGCTCGACTTCCCGTTCGCTCAAGATACGACCCACCCGGCGGCAGGCGTAACGGATGAGGTCGGCGCGCAACGAGGTCACCGAGGACGGCACGGGCCCGGTTCCCACAATGAGCTCCAAAGCCTCGTCAACGTGGGCGTTCAGCGTCGCATCCACCAACTGCTCGGCAGAGGCGACCTCCACGCCAGCCAATGCAACGAACTTGTCGACGGCTTCTTGCCGCTTTCCTTCGTTGATCTCCATGGTTCCTCTGATCTGGGGGGCTAGGCCGCCAAGTCTAGATCGTCGCGGGAGAAGCCCGCGCTGAGGGCTCAACTGAATGGCGCGGCAGTTCCTATCGAGCACCCTTGGCAAGGTTGTGCGTCGGGCACAGCACCTGCGCGTTTGCCAAGGTGGTGGCGCCTCCCTTCGCCCAAGCCTCGACGTGATCCGCATGAAACGAGGCGAAGTCGACAACAAGACCACATCCACTGTGCTGGCATCTGCCGCCATCGCGGTAATACATCGCGGCGCGCTCCTCGGGACTGAATATTCGCTTCGGATCACGACGTGGGATGTCCGGGGCGAACTCAGCCAGTCCCCCGAGGACGTACCGATGCCTGGTTTCCAAGGAGCGCTTCTGGTCTGATGAGTGAGCGAGCGCGAGCCGAAAGTCGCCATAAGCCGCATCGTCGCCTAGGTGCTTCTGGTCGAGCATTCGCATCGCGTGCAGCACGGCCTGCTCGCTGCCTGCAAACACCAGATCCGTCCACAACGAGTAGATCCCGTAGGCTACTGACACGACTTGACCCCGGTTCCTTAATACGGGATCCCTCGTGCTGAAGACCCCACCGAGCCAGTCGATAACCTGCCGGAGCCGCTTTGCATTGTCATCCGGCGCCCAAGCGGCCCGGGTCCTGTACAGCGTGAGCAGATCAGACTTGCGAACGTCGCCGAAGCCTTCGACCGCAAGCCGAGCAAGCTGCGAAGCCACGTGGCGATGTGCGCCACGATTGCTGGAGAAAGCGACCCGCTCGGAGAAGAACGCCTTCTCGGCCAGCGCTTGCACGAAGTCGTGCATGCCTCCCGCAACAGCGTTCAATTCCTCCGCAGCGTTGAGCCGGACGCCCATCTGCAGCCGGAGAAACATCTCTCGAATGGCCTCGTCATCGGCGTCCCTGATCACCGAGAAGCTCAGCTGGTAGTCATCGATCGCGTCCGAAACGTCGATCGGGACCGATGCATAGCTTCGGCCGGCGAGGTGAACGCCAGACTCCCTCGGAAGCTTCAACTCGTTCGCCAGGAAGGCCACGATCGCGTTGAGCCGTTGCTGACCATCCACAACTTCGGACGGTCCACCATCGACCTCACGGATGAAGAACTTCGGCAAGTCGTACCCGCGAAGCATGCTGTCGATTAGCAATGATTGCCGGCGTCGACTCCAAACGCTTCCACGCTGGTACTCGGGTGCCAGGTCGATCTCGCCCTTCTGGAGCCTCTTGTACACGCTCAGAGCAGAAAGCTGCTTCGCGTCGACCTTCATTTGTCGCGGCCCTCACTCCATGGCGGAGCGCTCTGTTCCGCGGCTCTCAGAAAACCGAGCACGTCAAAGCCATGCTGTTGCAGCCGCTCTTTCGCCACGCGACGTTCCTCTTCAGTGAACAGGTTCTCATACCAGGGAAGCAGCACGTACGCCTCGACGCTCCTATCCAGTCGCCGATGTTCCCACAGGGTGGTGAACCCGTCTGACGCGTCCGGTCCTCTGAGTAACACGCGCGCAGCCGCGATGCCGCCATGTCGGGCTACCATTTGGTTGAATCGCGTGGGGCTGTATCCGATCTCGCGCTTCAAGACTTCCCCGCCATTGACCATGTCACGGTGAAACGCCCGTTCCGCCTCATCCATACTCCAGGTCACCCTTCCTAGAAGGCGCCAACGCGTCGCTCGCTGGGCCAGAACCTGGGCATCCATCGATGCCTACGTGCATGGTCCCCAGATCAATGGAAGTTCGCCAGAAGGCGTTGACCTGGGGGTAAGTCGTCACGAGAGACCGCGTGCCTTAGCGGACAGCCTCGCGCCGGATGAGGCGTAGCCGGCGCCGGGGGCTGTTCCCGTTGACCTCGGACACCAACGCGGGTGGGACGCCGCTAGTGTCCAACGTGGACGTCTGACGGGCGCCGGCGGCGGAAAGTAGCGAGCGGTAAAGCTCTTCCGCGCGAGGTCCGGGCGGTGGCAGCGTGGCGGCGCTCAGAAGGGCCTGGTATCGGCCGTAGAGGTCGATCAGACCCGGCCGGTCGTCGAGTCCTCGAGGGCCCGCTGCACCCTGGCAGCGCAGCGCGCACAACCACAGGTCTTCGTTGAGAATGCCGGCGAGCAGGGGCTCGAGGGCGTCCAGTGCTTCGCGAGGCCTGTTTGCAGCGCAGAGGTGCTCGGCGAGGGTCAGCGCCGCCCAGGCGACTTTGCTCTGCTGCGTGGTGCGCAGGTTCTCCTTCTCCACCCAAGCCACGGCCTCGCTATTGCGGTCCGGGTCGAGGAGGGTCCCGGTGTAAGTTGCGAGCATCCTCCGGAGGGCAGCGATGGATTCCGGATGCGCCTTCGCGGCGGCCCAGGCACGGTCGAACTCGGCGACGTCGACTTCGATGCCGAGCTCGGTCGCGAGGCGGTAACCCTGCCCAGACTGCTGCGCGATGAGCTCGGTCCCCTTGGGTGGCACTTCGCCCGGGTTGCTGGAGGTCCACGACGCCAGGAGCCACCGGCGTGCCTCCGACACTGCGGCGTACAGGTCCTGATGGGTGGAGCGGAGGTCATCCCCCTTGTTTAAGGCCTGCCGTACTTGATCGGCGTCTACCCATCCTGGGTGGGCGGCCAGGAACGCTAGAGCGTCTCGGGTAGCCCTCCTCCCCCGGCCGGGCTGGGCCACTCTCTCTCCGCGAGCGTCCGTGACGCGCAGGGTGCCGAAGAGGCCAACGTGGACCACTGCTTTACTGGCCACCAGCTGCAGCTGCTCGTCGCCATCGTCGGGGTCTTCGTACGGTGGCCAGTCGGTGTCCGGTACCTCGACATTGTCAGGAGGTTCCTCGTCGGCGACGGGTGCCAGCTCATCCAGCACGGGTTGCGGGAGGAGGCACGGGCTCAGGGATTCACGATCGATACCCTCGCCCTCCATATAGAGAATGCCGTCGGCGTTCAGGATCAGCTGGCGGGGCGCAACGCGGTAATCGCCGACAATCACAGCGCCGATGCCTAGGCCCTGGCTGCGGGTGAGGAGCGGGACCCACGCTTCGACCTCGCCGGCGGGCAGGATCAGGACACTGGCCCGCACACGGTCGTCCGGGTGAGTGATGACGTGGGTGGCCAAGTCTTGCAGCTGGTGCCCGGCGATGACTGTGGCGTTGGTTTGTAGCAGCTCCTCCAGCTCGAGGCGAACGGACTCCTGCTCCCCCAGCGAGACGTGACGCACCGGCACAAGTTCGGAGTCGGTCTCGGCAAAGCCCGGCGGTAGAGCTCCGCCAACGACAATGACCTCGAGGTCGTCGGGCAGGCAGCGCGCCCGGGCCGCCAGGATCATGGCTGCGACCAGCGATGGCGCCTCCCCCCCGTCCGCGGCAATGTGCCCGCCCAGCAGCGGGGCGTGGAGCGTGCTGTCGTTTCGGCTGCCAACCGGGACCAAAATGCCGTCGGCGAGCGCGTTCATTCCCCGGACGATCGGTGCCGGCGCGCTGTCGGAGATCAGACCCGCGAGCCGATTGCCGACAGGCCGGAACTCCACCCGGACATGTTCGTCCTCGTAAAGGTCGGGACACGGTGCGTCGGCAGCGACGTCCAGGACGAAGGTGGTTGGCTCACCCTCCCAGCAGCTGAGGACCTTGGGCACCACTCCCCCGTTGGCGTTCGCCCAGCGCTGCAACACGGTTTCGGCCAGGGCGCCGAGGCCGTCGAAAGCCGGCCCGAGGCCGGAAGTCCTGAGGGTCGAGAGGATCTCGCCCTCAGGCTCGAGGCGGACTGGGGTCCCGTCCAGGTGGGCCTCATGGAGACGCCGCGCTCGCGCCCGGTGGCGCAGGGCGAGCAGCAGCCCGGCGCTGGAGCCAGCAAGGACGACCCCGCCAGGGACTTCAATGGGGAAACCGTGCGTGCGGCCGTGACCCTGGGATCGCCTCACGTTGGTAACTGGCGCCACCGTTGTATTCGTGGCCGGGGTGAGGGCGGATGCGGTCGTGGGCGACACAACGGGGACGGCCGGCGCCGGGGCCTGAGGGCTGACCGGCGCGGGGGTCACAGCCGATACCGGCGGTTTCACGGCCGGGAGGGGCTCAGCCGGGACGACGGGGACAGTTGCGGCCGCCGGCGGTGCTGGCGCCGTGATGCGGGCAGGGGCCGACACGCTCGGAGGGATCACGAGGGTCCATCCCGCCTCGATGAATCGGGGCCGGTCCAGCCGTTCGCCGTACGGACCCACCACTCGGTTGTGGTTGGCGCTGAATAGCTGACTCGAGCGCTCGGCGATCTCTGTCTCGCTGGTCCCCGCCGGCGCGTAGTGGGCGGCGATGCTGTACAGGCTCTCGCCTTCGGCGACGGTGTGAAGCACGGCGGCCGGCCGACTATCAACGCCATTGCCGGGTGCACATGGGATGGCTAGCTGGTCGCCGGGGTGGATCAGGTTCGGGTTCTTGATCTGCGGGTTGGCGCCAGCGATGGCGCGCCACTGGGAGGCGTCGCCGCAGTCGGCCAGGGCGACGCTCGAGAGAGTGTCACCCCGGGTCACCGTGTACGTGGCGCCTCTGTCGGTTGAGCCATCGGGGGCGGGTGAATGTGCCGGCGTGAGTGCGGGCAAGGGTGTGGGGCTCGGGCTGGGCGGGGCGAGTTGCGTGACTGCCTGGCCTGCCGGCAGGTGGCCGATGGAGGCGGATGCCCTCAGTGCGGGCGCCATGACTGCCGCGACGAAGACGGTGTCGAGAATGACGCGGACGGACGTTGGGACTACACGATTGCGGATACTGAGGACGGCGCTCGCCGGGCCTTTGAATCTCAGGTGATGGGCGACGAAGCCCAGCAGGCTGAGCACCGTGATGGTCAGGCAGTAGGCCCACAGGGCCCAGACGACCCATACCCCTACGTGCGCGAGCGCAGTCAGCTTCACGCTCGCCGGCGCTAGGGCGAAGGCGTGGAGGGACTGCCCTGACGGCGCTGCCGGACGGTGGAGGCCTCCGTTTGGGTGGATGGTCGTGAGGAGAATCGCCGGGACGCCAATAACGACCGCGAGAACCTCGAAGCCGGCGGCAAAGCGCCTCGGCCTGGCAGTGTAGGTAGGCAAGCGGCGGGACATTTTGGTCAACCCCGGGCCGTAACGAGGCTGTCGATGATCTGGACGGGGTAACTGAGCGTTGCGCTGCGCCGGATGGCCGGTAGCGGGATCTGGGGGCCGCCGTTGACCGAGTAGCTCACCGCGAAGTTGAAGGTCAGCGAAACCGTGACGCTGGAACTCGGCGCCGTCCAGCAGTGCGTCACCGAGCCCGGCACGATGGCGTCGATATGGGTCGGAGTACCGTCGAAGGTGCAGTCGGCGTGCGCGGTGGCGGGGGTGTATGCCGCTTGCCACGGAACACCAAGCGACGAGCTCGACAGTGGCGGGGACCCGTCACCGAAGGTCCAGACGTACGAGGTCGGCGTGGCCACGATGGCGATGCTGACGCCAGGCGTGGGGGGCGTCACTCGAATCGGCCCGCCGTTGTAGCCGGTGGCGTAGAACCAGGTATCCACATGCACCGTACCCCCGCCTACTGGCGGGTTGGCTTGGATGGCAACGTTCGGCATACGGATCTGGCCGGCGGCGGACTCAGCGATGGTCTGGATCTGCGCCGGTGTCGGAGCCCGCACTGGGGCCGGGGCACCCGGCTTAGGTGGGGTCAGGAACGCGAACCCCTTCGGCACCCCGCTGCAGGAGACGATTACGAGGGTATCCGAGCCCATGTTGTTCGAGCTGACGGTTCCATAGTTGGGCAGGGGTTGCCCGTTGTACGTCACCTGCGTCCCTGGGGGCGGGGTCGAGGCCTGGGGCCCGACCACATCGCGGAAGGGTAGTTGGACTCCTGACGGGATAGTGGTGCTCGCCGTGCACGATGGCCCCGAACGATGGGGGCCCGACTTCGGCACGCTGGACCCCGAACCGGCTTGCACGTTCGTGGCGCCACCACCCACTGCGTAATCGACGGTCCCGTTTTGCTGGTTGGTCGTCGCAAGGGCTGTGAAGGTACTGCCATCTGGCAACAGCGACACTGGAGGGGATATTGGAGCTGCCGGTGCTGGCGACGGAGGAGGTTGGGCGACGGCCGGAGCCGCGATTAAGAGCAATCCAGTTGTGACGCTGAGTATGCCTGCGAGCCTGCTCACTTTTTGAAGTCCTGGAAGTGCTCACTCGCTTTCCACGTGCCGTCCTCGATTACGAACGAGAAGCTCGATGTCACCGAAGTCGCCGGTGCGGGTGACCCAACAGGCTCTAAGGTCGTCGGTTTCACATACTGCGCAGTCTCGGTCGACTGGATGTGAATCGACACGAAGCTGTACGGCTGAGGCGACATCACTACCCGCAACACTGTCACTTGGGTGCCGGTGCTCAATCCGTAGCCGGACTGCTGCAGGGTCTGAAACCTTTGCTTTAACGCACCGAGCTCATCACCGGTTGCGACCAGTGGAAGTACGGAAGCGTCGAGCCTTTCCGACGATTGATTCACAACCTCGTTGAATCGGTTCATTACTTCCAACATTACGGCCTGCTGCTGATCCGCTGGCAACGCAGCGAAGGCCTCGAAAGTCGTAGCCGGGACGGGGGCGGGCAACGAGGGCGTGCCTCCCGGCGGACTCGCCGAATTGCCCGGAGTTGGCTGGTGGTGCTGCGTCCAGTGTCCGAGGACGAGCCAACCGCCGGCGGTCAGCGCCACCACAACCACGAATGTGAGCGCGGCCCACCCGAGCCGCGAGCGGTGCTCCTCCGGGGGCGCAGGCCACGGGCCCGGGGGTCCTATCGGTGGCGGCGCCCCGACCTCAGGCTTGGTCTCAGTTCTCCTGGCCATCGTGGCCTCCCTTACTTGGTCGACACCGGTGCGGACGAGGAGCTTGCGTGCAAGGTCACCGTGGAAATTCCGATGAACTGATCGAATGCCAGATGATAACTCTGCGTGAGGGCCACGGAGATCTGCGACGGGGTCACACTTACTTGCGGGGGGCTCCCGGCATAGCCCGCCGCGCTCAGGTACTGCGTCACCGCCGCCTGCGCCTGCTGGGGATCGATCTGCGGCGTCGCCGTGGTCACCAGAGCGTCCTGGTTCAGGGCGCCGGCCCCTGCCCGCGCTGCGCCGTCGGCGAGGCCCTGGAGCTCCCGGCGCTGGGCCAGCGCCTGTCCCCCGTCGGACACGACGCCGACCAGGGCGATGACGACCAGGACGAAGACGAGGATGACCACCGTCGCCTGCCCCCGCTCGTCTCGCGGCAGGGTCATTGGTTCGTGTACCTCGAGATCGGTTGGGCCGCGCTGGCGGAGATCGTGGCGCTGGACGGCAGCAACCCCAGTCCCGGGATCTCGCTCATGGTGAGGTGGTAGGTCACGACGACCTTGTAGGTGGCACCTGGCGCGAACGGGCCGATGGCATCGACGCTCAACTCCGAGGTGTCCAACTTGTAGTCCGACGCCGCGGACTGCGCCGCTGTTGTGGCCGAGTTCGCCGCCGAGACCGCATCGGGTTGCGTTACGGCGGCCCGGGCTGCTTGCTGGGCAACAGCCAGGACGTCGGCCCGCACCATCCAGAGCCGGCCGACAGTCATGATGATGGCGAGGGCGAGTACCAGAACGGGCATCAGGATCAGGACCTCGAGGACAGCTGCCCCGTCCTCGGAACGTAGGGACCCGCCCCGGCGCCAACTCATGGCAGCTGCTCCACGCGCGCCAGGGCGGAGGCGTGCAGGCCAAAACCACCCAGGCCCGGGATCAGGCTCTGCAGATGGGCCGAAACCGATACCAAGATCTGACCGGCGCCGGCGGGCGCAACCGTGATCTGTGGCGCCGTACTCATCGACGACACGCCCGCCATGAGTAGCTGGGCGCGTTGCTGGGCAGCGGCGGCCTCTCCGCCGTGGGTCGACGCCTGTGCGGCTCCCTCCTGCGCGGCGGCGATGGTGGTCTGCTCGGCGTTGTACCAGATGGCGAACTGGATCAACCCGAGGAGCACGAACAGCAGGAGCGGCAACACGAGCAACAGTTCAAGCGTTGCCTGCCCTCCGTCGTTCGCGCCCCGGTACTGCATCCCTCGCACTCCCTGCCTCAGTTGAGCGAGTCGATGTTCTTGATCACACGGCTGGCGAATGCCGATACCGAGCCGGTCAGCGCCTGCAGGATGGTGAGGAACGCGACTACCCCCACCGACAGCAGCAGGATGTACTCGACGACGGCCATGCCCTCGTCGCTGGTGCGGAGCCGATGGGGCAGTCCCCCTACCCGCTCCCCCACCGACATCTGAAGAGCCAGCATGAAAGCGCCTGCTGACAGCCACGCCGAGGCCAGCCTGGACTCGGCGCTTCGGATGCTCTCCATCAAGTTGCCTCCTTTTGCTCAAATCGCTTCTGAATTAAGTGGTCATGACTTGTGCACGTTGTCAAGGGACTCCTTTGTCAGCCATGGGCGATCCGGATCAGAGCCGCGGCCGTCGGATAGATCAGCAGGAGGGCGACCCCTGGGAACACCAGGCCGGCTTGGACCACCACCATCAGGACCTCGGCTCGTTGCCCAGCAATGCGGGCGTCTCGGCTGTGGCGGTCGCCGATCGCCGCCGCCTGGGCCATGACGGTGTCCGCGACCGCCGCCCCACGCTCCGCAGCCCGCAGCGTGGTCGCCAGCTCTTGGGCTTCCTCGAGTCCCGTCCTGGCTGCCAGATCCTCCAGGGCATCCGCCGGCCCGCGGTGCTGAGCGGCGGCGCGGCCCAGGGCGGTGCGCAGTTCCTCGCCGAACGCCCCCTGCGCCTGGGAGGCGGAGCGGACCGCATCGCTGATACCGGCTCCCCCGGAAACCCGCAAGGCGATGTCGAGGCAGGCGACCGCCAGTCCGCCCTCCAGAGCCACCCCACGTGCTCGTGCCTCCTCCCGGATGATGCGGTCCGGCAGCAGCCAGGCACCGACGGCGATGGCGACGCTCAGCCAGATCGGCATATGGAACCCCAGCGTGCGCATGGCTGCGGGGACCCCCACTGCGAACGCTGCGACCGAGACCACCTTCGTCGCGACGAACAGAGGCACGGAGTCGCTCCGACCTGCCAGCGCGAGGTCCCGACCAATCCGTCCCGTGTCCAGGTGCGTCAGTCGGGCGAGGAGCTCCCCCATCGACTCCATGGCCGGCCGGAGCGCCTCCAGCGCGGCGAACCGGAAGACGGACGGCGGCGGCACCGGTCGCATCGACCACGGGCGCAGCGCATCCACTCGCTGCGCAAGTGTCGGCTTCCGCCGCCCGGCCACCACCATCGCCACCCCGGTGGCGAACATGATGGCCAGGACGATGTCAGCGATCACGCCCGTACCCTCGCCAGCGAGCGCCCGATCCACCACGCAGCGGCTACCAGCCCGAAGCCCACCAGCATCACCAGCTGCCCCTGCACTGTGTTGTAACTGCGAAGGAAGTTCGGGCTCGCCGCCCGGAGGTACAGCATCAGAACGAGAGGTACGGCTCCAAGGAGGTTGGCGCTGATGCGGAGCTGGGTCTGGCGGGCGTGGATCTCATGCGTGGTCCTCGCCTGCAACGACGCTGCGTCCGACACCGCGCCGAGGAGAGGCCCCAGGCGGCCGCCGCCCTGGTACGCACTCGCGAGCACCATGGCGAAGCGCTCCAGGAAGGGATCGTCGGTAAGCTCCGCCAACGCCTCCAGGGCCTCCTTCACACCCCGGAGGCGGATCAGTTCCCGCAGGGCAGCCATCTCCCCGGCCAGGACCGGCGGTGCGGCATCGGCCGCACGCACCAGGGCTTCCTTCAGATCGGTGCCGGCCTTGACCGCGGTCCGAAGGCGGTCGGTGACTTTCGCCAGCGCTTCCTGGCGGGCGAGCCGTTGGCGGGCCGCCCGTGCGTTCACGTAGGCCTTGGGCGCCAAGGCGCCCACCACCGCCGCCACCACCGTCACGGCCGCCCAGCGGGTGAGGAGGAAAGCAGCCAGCGCCGCGGCCGTCGCGACGACAGCGCCTGCCACGCCCTGAACGGATGCCGAGATGACGAGCTCCCCGGCGGAGCGCCGGGATGGCGGCCGGACTCGCTTGCTGGCGCCGTCGATCACGAGCGCGGCCCCGAGGGCGAAGAGCGCCGCCGCCGCCCAGATCACCGCATCCTCCAGCCGGCGCCCTCCAGGCGGTCGGCCCGACGGGGTCGGATCCCGCTGAAGCACAGCTCACCCTCGCGGCGGGTGAACAGGGTGTTGGTCGTGATGACCTCACCGTTCTCGCAACCCGTTACCTCTACGACCTCGCCGACGACCCGCCGGCCGAGCTCGCGGTCCTCCCGCAGGTGCACCAGGAGGTCGACGTTCTCGCCGATCAACTCCTTGGCCGCCCGGGGCGTCCAGTTGGCGCCCTGCGTCACGTACATCTCGAGCTTGCTGAGGCCCCGGCGGCCCTCGTCGGCGTGTACTGTGCAGAAACTACCCGCATGCCCCGAATTCATCGCCAGGAGCATCTCGATGGCTTCGGGGCCACGGACCTCGCCGACCATGATCCGGTCCGGGGTCATGCGCAGTGCGAGGCGCACCAGCTGGCGCATGGTAATGGCGCCCACCCCCTCGATGTTCTCCGGCCGCTCCCGCAGGTCGATCGCATGCGCCACGACCTGTTCGAGCTGCAGCTCGGGGTCCTCCTCGATGGTGATGACCCGCTCGTGGCTCGGAATGGCCGTGCACAGCGCCTGCACGAACGTGGTCTTCCCCGAGAAGGTGGCCCCCGTCACCACGATGTTGAGCCGCCCGATCACCGCGGCCGTGAGGAACGCCGCCAGGGTGTCGTCGATGGTGCCGGCGTCTACCAGGTCCTGGAGGGACCGCACCCGAAGGCGAGGTACCCGGATCGTGAGCCGCGGGTGCGAGCTGATCGCCACCACCGCGGTCACCCGGCACCCGTTCGGCAGATGCACGGTCACGTACGGGGCGGCGTCGTCGATCCGGCCGCCCCCGATCTCGATGATGCGGGTGATGAGGCTGCGCAGGTCGTCGTCCGAGCTCAAGCCGGGGTGGAACACCTCGATGCGGTTGCCGACGCGGCGCAGCATCCCTTGGCTGGGCGTATCCACGCACACCTCTTCGCAATCGGGCTGGCGGTCGTCGCAGTACTGCGCCAGCGCGGCGCCGATGTCGAAGAGCTCGTCCCACAGGTACTGCGCGAGCAACTTCTGTCCGGGAATCCGCAACGCGCCCTGGCCGACGGCCGAACGCTCCTGATCGATCTCATCGCAGAACCGCAGGAGCGCCGGTTCGGCCCGCGCCTTCTCGGCCTCACTCAGCTCGGTCAGCGCCTTGCCGGGGAATAACCGGGTAAGCATCTGCCCCGCTCGGGGAGCCACGTCGCGCGCCAAGAACGCCAGAGCGTCAGGCTCCATCGGGGATCACCTTTCTGCTCGCGACCGGCGCCGCCTGTGCCCGGGCGGTGGGCACGATCACGTCCGCCAGCCGCTCGTAGGCCCGCTCTGCCCGACCCGTCACGGGCCGCTGCTCCTGGCGCGCTCGGCGCATCTCATCGGGTTCCCACGGCACGCCGCCCAGCACTGGCACGCCGACCAGCTCGCCGACCTCCGCGAGCTCGGCCTTGGCGGTGCTACCGGTGACGATGATCGCCACCCGCCTGCGCAGTGCCGGTCCTAGGGCCTGGAGAGCCTGCTCCCCCGCCAGGATGCCGACCGGGTCCCGTACCACCACCAGCACGATCCGCTCGCACATGGCCAGCACCGCCAGACCCGGTCCGGGCAGCCGCCCGGCGTCGACGAGAACGTGGGGCCCCAGCCCCGCTCCCACCCGGGCGACCTCGGCCAGATCGATACCGGCCGCATCGCTTGCCCGCGGCACGCCACCGATCACCGCCAGGCGGTGCAGCGTCTGGATCTGCTCGACCAGGGCCGCCGGTGTCGGCTCCACTCCTCCGTACGCCAGCGGCCACAACCCCTTGCGGGGGTCCCCGCCCAGGTACGCGCTCAGCACACCCCCCGCCGGGTCGAGGTCGAGTGCGACAACGCGCTGGCTGCGACTGGCGCCGGCGGCCCCCACGTTGGCGACTGCGAGGGTTGCACCGGGGGCTCCCTTGCCCGCAGTGAAACCGGTGAGCACGCTCTTCGCCCCCTATCGGTTGGCCAGGGCCAGGTCGACCTTGTAGGCCCGGTAGGCGGCATCCAAGGTCGTGGCCTGCCCCGGCGTCAGGACCAACGTCACATAGACCGCCGGCGACCCGGCTTGCGTGCTGGGCGTCGCCACCCCTCGGACCGCTACCCCGCTGAGAACTTCGGCCGCTGCCGGGGATGCCCCCGGCGCCACGGTTGTCGGGGCCGCGAACACGTCCACACTGTCTCCAGCCCGCAGGGTCCCCCCCACCGCCTGCTCCGGCGCGAGCGACAGCGTCATCGCGACGTCCCCGGGCGGTAGCGCCGGCTGGGTGCCCACGTCGTGCGGGTCGAGGATGTCGCCCGGGTAGAGCGGGATCTGAGCCACCTGGCCGATGACACTCCCCCGCTGCCCGCTCGGGATCGCCGGCACCGACGCTCCCACCGGAATTGAGGCCTCCCCTAGGTCCGAGCCGCTGATGACCGAGCCGGCGGCGACCGGCGCCTTCACACTCACCACCAGCTGCGTCTGGCTGTTCCTCTCCAGCCCCAGGAACGCCACGGTGAAGGCCACCAGCGCGAGGACGAATCCCACCAGCACGCGCCGGCTCGACGCCTGTGGTCGATAGCTGGCTGACGGGGGCGGCTGCGAGTCCGGGTAGACCGCTTCCAACGATCTGCTGCGTGTACCCTTTGCCATTGCCTGGACCTCCTACGTAGGTCTCGGCCAGCCCCCCGGTCGTTTCCGCGACGCGGGGGGCATTTCGTCGCGGCAGCTTACACCCGTGTGATCCGCTTCGCCAACGCCAAATGTCACGAGCCCGTCGCCGGAACCCGGAGGAAGCCGACGATACCACCCAGGAACTACCACCATCCGGTTGCCTCCCTCCGTTCCCCTCTTCCGTCCACTTTGGATAGTGCCTCCGGCCCTACTCCCCTATCGGCTCGGCCTCCAGAGCCCTCCCGCGGGTGAGCCAGCGGGCGAGGAGTTCCTCTCGCCGGCGGTCGACCAGTTCCTCGCCCAGCTGCCGCTGCGCTCGATTCGCCGACTCCTGCATAGCCAGCGCCTCTTGCCGGGAGTCAACCTCGGCGAGCGGCTCACGGCCGTGCCCCGTCTCCATCTCCATCTCCGGCAGAGCACCGAGCAGCGACCGCACCAACTCCCGGGCCGCACCCTCCGGAATCCCCCGGGCCTGCCTGGGCGGGAGATCGACGTGTTGCCCCTCGAGGATGGCTCGCAGTCGCAGCGGCGAACACCGCCCCACCTTGCCAACGACGGCGCGCACGTCCCCCGGTTGGAACTCGCCGGCGAGCAGCGCCCTAGTGACCGACCGGATCTGGCCCATCACGCGCTCACCCGGTTCCGCCCCGGCGCTGGCGGCCTCCACCGCCGCCCGCATCGCCCCGTACTCGGCCGCCGGCCAGATCGGAAGACTCTTAGCCCCAGAACCAACACCACCACCAACACCACGACCCACGGTTGTGCTTGTAGGTCCGGTGCGCGAGACCCGAGTCCTGCGCGGTCTTGCCTTGCCGTTGGCTTTCGGGTCGTTGCGAGATGTTGGTTCTGCCCGCCGCTGGGGAGCCGGGCGGGTCGGGGTCGCAGTCGGCTCTTCTTTCGGTGCGCTTTTGGGGTTGGGGGGTGGTGTGGGAGCGGAGGCTGGGGGTGTGGCACGCGGTGTTAATGATTCTTCTTCTACGGTAAGACTTAATTCTAAAGGCAAAGGCGCGCGATCAGAAGTTGCCTTCATGATGTCGCGATTTGCCGGCAAGGGACCAGCCGGGGCCTGGGGCCGCTGCGCAGGGCGCCCCTGGCACAGGCGTTGGGGCACCTCGATCCGCCAGACGCTCCCCCAGTGGTTCTTGCGGCCGATGCCAAGCCGCGTCAGCCAGCCGGCGGCCTGCAGTTCCCGGATGCGCTCGCCCACCGTGCCTGCGCTCTGCAGGCCGACCAGGGCGCCAAGGCGTTCCAGGGTCTCCTCGACCTCAAGTGAGCATCGGTCCTGCGCCAGCCCAATCAGCGCTTCCAGGAGCCGGCGCCGAGTAGCGCCAGCCTTTCCGCTCCACAGGGAGTCGTCGAGAACGATCTGGCGCTCCACGTGGGCCAGAGCGGCCCGCAGCTCGGCCCGTGGCCACGCTCGCTCCCGGCGCCGGTCAAGAGCCAACAGCGAGACGAGATCGGGTCGGCACCCATCCCGGGTTGGACGTACAGGTGTCTGGTCTTCCGCGCTGCCGCGGGGTAAAATGGCGAACGTCAAGACAACCTCCAGGCAGAGGGGTCGAGGCACTTGGCTTGCGGTCCTGGCAGACCGGAAGCCAGCTAGGTTGGATTTTTGGTTAGAGGGGTCGTCTCACCAGAGGCGGCCCCTTTGCCGTTGGCCGCTTCTTCTCATGCCGGCGTCCTTTCCCCCCGAAGCGCTTTGAGCGCGCTCAAGGGCTGGTGGGGAGTTACACGGCTGTAGTTTATGCGCGCGCGCAAGAACGCCCGTGTCGGGGTGCCTACGGACGACCGCGGCGTTTCCCCATGGCGCAACGGGTCTTTTGGGCCGGCGCAGGCACCGAACTCTCACGCTCAACTGGAGAGTTGGGCATCGGTCGAGGTAGTTGCTTCCGCGCTTCAGAGGCGCTATTCTGCGCACTGGTTAATACCGCTTCCTTCAGTTCAGGGGCCGTACCCGCTGCCAGCCAAAGCCTTGGGTGCGGCCCTTTCCTTTGGGGACGTCCTGCCCCCCGGTCTCCCCCCTACGCGACTCGAATCCCGCTGGCAGAGTCCTTCTCCAGCTTCTCGGTGAGGGCTTCGATGACGAGCTTCGAAATCGGGATGCCGCGTCGGTCCGCCGCAACACGGGTGGCCTCGTGCAACTCGGGTGGGACGCGAGCTGTCAGTTCCGTCCGTGGTCCAATCCGGGGTCTGCCCATCGTTGGAGCCCTTCCTTTCTGCGGGAGTTACAACGATGTAAGTCTCAACGCGCGCCACCATACTCCCCCGCTGCCCTGAAGTGGTGGATTTTTACGCGCACGTGGGAATGCCCGCCCCCTGCGGCCTCCGGCGGGTCCTCCCAGCGCAGGAGTTGCGCGCCGGTTGCGCGCTGTACAGATGTAAAGCTGTATTGCAAGCTGGCGGTCTTGCAAGCTGTATTGGTGGGGGAGCCTTTACCTGACCCCCCCGCGTAGCTCCTTGCAAGCTGTACAGCTGTATGCGAGTATGGCCGCCATGCCAGCCGTACAGCCAGCCAGCCCTACAGCAAGCGCTACAGCCATACTGCTGGCTGTGGCCGCTGACAAGGGCGGCATCGGAAAGACGACCACGGCCTTCGAGCTCGCCGCCGCAATGGATGCGCTCGCCGTCGACTTCGATTGGAGCCACGGAGGCCTCACTCGGATGTGGGGCTACGACCCACTCGCACATCGCGGGGCGCGCCTCCTCGACGCCCTGGAGTCCGGGCGCGTGCCGCGCCCCCTCCGGGCGGCTCGCCGGCCTGCCTTGGTGCCGTCGCATCCGGACCTCGGCGCCACCTCCCTCAGTGCGGCCGTCGTGGCCGACTCGTTGGAGGCCTGGGCGGTGGAGTGGGGGAGGGAGTTCCGCTACGCCGTTGTCGACACCCACCCCGGAGCCAACGAGCTCACCGACGGGGCCATGCAAGCTGCACGCCTGGTCCTGGTCCCGGTGGTCCTGGCAACCCGAGAAATGGACGCCCTGGAGGGGATGCTGGGCGACTACACCGACTACAACCTCCTGCTGGTGCCCACCAAGGTTCCCCGCCAGCCACCCCGGCGTCTCTACGAGCGGCTGGCGGCGGCAGCCCGTGACGCCTCCGTGCCGGTTGCCCCTCCCATCTCTCACTACCCCGGGATCCCGAGGCGGGTCCGGCGGGCGGCCATGACACTGGAACCCAGCCCTGGCGCCTGGGTGGAAGCCGCCGCGGCCGAATACCGAAAGCTCGCTGCGACCGTGGAGGCGATCTGTGGCTGAAATCGAAGATGGGCTAGCAGCGCTCGGCCAGCGGGTCCAGCGCAAGACCCGGGCGGTGCCGCCGCCCCGTCACGCCCGCGTCCCAGCAATCGGTCCGCAACCTTCCGACACGACGGACCAACCCGCCCCGCTTGGCCCGGACGCGACACCGGGGGAGTCCGGAGGCGTCGACCTGCCGGCGCAGGCCCCTGCCGCGCCGATACCGGTCCCGGCCGATGAGGCCCCCGCCGTTCGAACACCCCGCCCCGCCCGTCCTCCTGCGTCGGGGCCGCCCGCCGTCGAGCCTCTGGGCTGGCTGCCCTCGGCGAGCGAGCCGAAGAAGAGCGTCACCATGCAGCTGCGGGTCTCGCTGGCCCAGCGGCTGGAGGACCTCGTCGTGGACCTTCGCCGCAAGCACGGTCTCCGAACGTCCCAAGTCGAGCTCGTCGAACTCCTGGTCTCAACCTTGCCGGCGAATCCCGACCTGGCGCTCGCCGCTCGAGTCCGCGAGTTCCAAACCCGAGCGCCGCGGTAGGCGAGGGCGTTCTCCGGGGGGGCTCTACGGTCGGCGCAACCGGTGGGGGGCGACCCTGGGCAGTTGCGCTCCCCGCCCCAGCCCGCTGGCGATCGTCCGGGCGATCTCGGCTGGGTGCAGCCCGATTCCGAGGCCCGCCTGCGTCAGCTGCTCTTCGACTGTGCTGCGGTCCAGCTCGCCGCCGGCGACGAGCATGCCGAGGCTGAACGCAGCCTGATTCAGACGACTGTTCTCGCCGTGCTCGGTGGCACTCAGCTCTTGGAGTTCCCGCCGGAGGGCCGCGAGCCCGTAACCGGTGTTGCCGCCCGGGCCCATCGATACCGCCGGTATCGGCACCGGGGCCGGCCGGGGGGCCTCGCGCAGCCAGTTCGGAGCCGGGGCCGGGGGGGTGGTCGCGTCCACCCACCGGTAGGTCCGCCCCGAGACGTGGCGGCTGGGCGCCACGACGATGGCACCGCCGTCGGCTCGCAGGTCGACGTGGGGGAGGGGATCGGCGAACCCGTGCAGCTTGCCCACCGTGTTGCCCATCCACCCGCCGGGGTGGACGTACACCAGGTGGCGGCCCCCGCCGCCGGTCAGGGCCTCGAGGGTCGCAGGAAGGGGCCCCAGAGCCCTCATCACGAGCTCGAGAGACGCGGAACCCCCCGGCTCGTCGACGTCGATCACCACGATTCCCGAGGCCGCGCCCGTCGCTACGGCGATGTTGGCTGCCGGCCACCGGCCCCACCAGCCAGCCACCACGCCGACCTCCGTCGTGGCCTCGTGCAGCCCCCGGGCCACCAGCGGGTGCTTGCCCGGCCGCGGGCAGTCCGCCCGCCGGCATCCGCACTCGCCGTTTGCCCGGATCCCGAACAGGGGGAACACCGCCCAGCCGGCCCGGGCGTAGTCGAGCGCCGCCTCGCGCAGGCTTTCGCCGGCGGCGCTCACTCGGGTTCCTCCTCGGCGCGGGGGAGTGGGTAGGCGAGGCGCTCGGCCCGGTCCAGGTGCCGGGCTGCGGCGAGCAAGCTCTGCCGGATGGCGCCGAGGTCCCCCCCGGTCCCGGGATCCTGGCGCACGTCCGCCGGCAGCCGGTCGCACGCCGCCAGCGCGGCCGCCAGGGCCGATCCGGCCGCCTGGACGTGGCCGCACACCTCGGAAAACGGATCCCCTTCGCTCATGCGGGCTCACCTCCGGTCTTGGGTCGCCGGGGACCCCTGGCCGGCGCCTTCCTCGTCGGCCTCCCCGCGGCAGCCTCCGGCGGAGGACCGCCCGTCAGTGCCTGCAGGCGTCGCTCGGCGTCCAGTCGCCCAGCCTCGGCTGCGGCCTGCGCCCGCTCGGCGTCCGCCGCCGTCTTCTCGGCCGCCCGAGCCGCCGCGACCGCCGCCCGCTCCGCCTGCCGGGCCTCCTCGGCCCGCCGCTCCGCCTCGGCCCGCCCGGATTCAGCTGCCGCCCGGGCCCGCTCTGCGTCCCCACGGGCCGCCTCCGAGGCCTCGGCCCGGCCCCGGTGGGCCTCGGCCGTCTCCCGTGCGGTGACGAGCAGCTGCTCCACCGAGCGGGCTCGTTCCTCGGCGAGCTCCGCCGCCCCCCGCGCCTGCGCCGTGGCCGACTCAGCGGCGAGCGCCCGGCGCTCCGAGGCCTCCGCCGCCTGCTCGTGCTCCCGCCGGGCCGCCTCCGACGCCCGGAGGGCCTCTGTGGCCTCCTGAGCCGCCCGTTCTGCCCGTTGCTGGCCTGCAGCGGCCCGTTCGGCCTGGCGGCTCATTTCGTCCCGCTCACGGGCCGCGGCGGCTGCCTCGGCCTCGGCCTCGGCCTCGGCGGCCACGGCGGCGTCACGCTCGGCGACGGCCACCTCCTGGCGCCGCTCCGCCTCCGCAGCCCGGTCGCCGGCCTCGCCGGCCAGCCGGATCGCCTCGGCCGCCCTGGCGGCTTCGGCCTCCGCGCCGGCCCGCGCCACGGCAAGATCCGCACCCATCACCTCCGTCGCCTCGCTCGCGGTCTCCAGGTCGTCCTCTGCCTGGATGCGCCGGCGCTGCTCCATCGCCATCCGGCTGTCCGCCTCGGCGATCCGGGCCTGCGCCTCCGCCTGGACCGCCGCCAGCTGTGCCTCCACCGCCTCGGCGTTGCCGACGAGCGCCAGGTCGACGGCCGCCCGCTCCACCAGCTGGCGCAGCTCGCCCAGCAGACGCTGGAACCGGTCGCCTTGCTCACGGATGCGCAAGACGGCCATGCTCACCGGCCGGTCCAGGTCGACCTCGAGGACCTCCTCCGGTGACACCGCCGCCCGCTGGGCCTGGCGGGCCCGGAACGCAGTGGCGGCGTTGTGCTCGGCGTCGTCGCAGTACTTGGAGCGCCCGCCGGTGGCCGGCGGGGGAGCGGCCGGCCGCACACACCCCGGATAGGCGCAGATCGTGGTGGTTGCCGCGGGATCTTCGGGCATTGCGGGCCTCCTCCGGTCGGGATCGGGTTGATCCTACCACGTTCGTTCATCATAAACGGACGAATGAACGAATGATTGAATGAACGAATGAACGTCAGCCCAGGGGCGCGTCCGCCGGGGGCGCCGGCGCCACGTACCCCGGGCAGGCGCACAGGCCCCCGGCACGGGCATTCCTCCGCCGGAAGGACGGCGAAGCCCTGGCTGTGGACCCCCCAGGCGTGCCCGCACTGCCCACACGGCGGGTGGTGCAGCGAGTCGTGACGGTTGGCGCTCATCTCCTCTGCGTTGCGGAACCGTCGGTGGCCCATGAAGTGACCGTCCGCGTCCCGGGAGTCCCGGGGACAGCCGATCCAGCCGAGGTCGTGGTTGATGGTCATCCCGTAGACGAACGTGAACTCGCCGCAGCGCCCGCAGCGCACCTGAGGCAACCCCCGCCGAGGTCGGGGGACAGGGCAGGCCGGTGCAGCAGTCCAGGTGGATGGCCCTCCGCCAGCTGGCGTGCTCGGCGACCCGGGCCGCCAGGGCGGCAGCCGCTGCCTCCGCGGCCTCCACCTCGCCGAAGAGGTCGTACTAGCGGCCGCCCTCCGTCCCGGTCACCGGGGCGCCTTGCCCTTCAGCTCCAACCGCTCGGCCAACGACACGCCGTACCCGCAGCGCTCCAGGTAGGCGAAGTGGGCCCCGGCGGCCCGGAAGCTCGGGTAGTCGCTGCGCAGCGGGTCCTCGGCGATGCCGAGCGCCAGCGCCAGCCCCGCCCGGGTAAGGAACTCCGCCCCCTGGGCGGCGTAGTCCGCGAGGCCCTTCTTGGCGTCGGGTCCGTACGGGCCCTTGGGGACCTCTACCCCGAGCAGCTCGCAAGCGCGCCGCGCTGCCCGGTCGTTGCTCTGTTCCTCCAGCAGCGCGCCCACCAGCCGCTCGACGACGTCGCCCTGGTGGATCCGGCCCCCCACCAGCTTCTCCATGAAGGCGATGCGCTCCGCCTCGGCCGCCCGCCGGTCCTTGTTGTGCTGGCGCTTCTTGCGGGCCTCCTCCTTCTGGTCCTCATTGCGGCTGGCCACCCCTCGCAGCAGACCGCCCTCCTTCGCTTCCTCCGGGTGCCGGTGGAAGTCGGAGCAGATCGCGACCAACGACCCCCGCCGGGGGTCGATCGTGACGGCGTGACACGGTTCGCCGGCGTGGGTCGCCTCGCTGATGCTGAGGCCCTGCCAGCTGGTGCCGAGCCGGGCCGCCGCTCCCGGGAGCTTCCACCCGCCCCACTGGTCGGGGACCATCGCCAGGTACGGCACCGCTCCGGCCTCGGCCTGGGCCACCATCTCGGCGAAGGCCTCCTGGCGCTTTTGGTCCTGCAGCTGCGCCTCGACCGCCCGGCGGATGTCCCAGGCGCCCCGACTCGTCCCCTCGGCGAGCGCGGATGCCAGCCGCTCTGGGTGCTCCTTGAGCTTGGTCAACTCCACCGCGTCCTCGATGCTGATACCGCCGGTATCAAGCGCGGCCGTCGCCTCGACCGGGAGCTCCAGGAGCGCCAGCCGCCGGGAGATGTGCGCCTGGGACCGCCCCACCCGCCCGGCGAGGCGCCGCTGGCTGTAGCCACACCGATCGACGAGCGCCCGGTACGCCCCCGCCTCCTCCAGGGCGGAAAGCCCCTCACGGGCAAGGTTCTCAATAGCCATAGCCTCCAGCCGCTCCGCCTCGGTGAACCCCCGGACGATCGCCGGCACCACAGTGAGCCCCGCCACCCGGGCCGCCGCCAGCCGCCGGTGCCCCACCACGACCAGGTAGCGGCCGTCCTCACGGGCCATGACCACCAGAGGTTGCAGGATCCCCGCGGTCCGGATCGAGGCCGCCAGCTCGGCGAGGTCGCCCACCTCGCGCCGGGGGTTGTCCTCGGCGGGGACCAGCTGCTCAAGGCGGAGGGACACGATCTCCCCCGACCCCGGGTCGCTCACCGGGGCGATGCCGTCCTGCTCGGCCTGCTCGGCCGCTCGCTTGCTCATCAGGGCCTCCCTTCGTGCGCTCATTGGGCCTGGGCGCTCCGGCCGGCCTGCCGGGCGCCGTCGAGCTGCTGGTCGTGGCAGGAGTACAGCCCCCGGGCCCGGGCCTCCCGCGGGCACCCCCGCCGGCCGCAGAGCGTCCCGGGCCACGAGCGCGGGCCGCCACCGAGCGGGTGCCCGAGGCGGTACCACCGTTGGAAGTAGCGGCGCCACCAGCCCCACGGCGCAACGGGCGCCCCGCAGCCCTCCACCCCGTCGGTGAGGGTGTGCTCTGGCTCCACGGCTACCGCCCTGCCCGGCCGTCGGCCCGATGCGCCGCCCGCCACCGCCGTTGGGCGGCTGCCAGCGCCGCGGTGGCCGGGGACAACCCCGACCACCGGTCGCACCGGCAAACGGCGAAGCTCCGCTCCTGCTCGCCTTTGCGCATCCCGACGTAGGCGGGCACTTGACCGCACTCGGAGCAGGGCGTTGATCCCTGCGCCACCCGCAGCTCCACCGCCGAGTTCCAGCACGGCACCCAGCCCTGCGCCAGCAGCGACTCCTCGTAGGCTTCCCACGACCCCCGGCTCCGGTACTCGTGAAGGGTCATCGGGCCACCCCGGCTGCGGCAGCGACATCGACGTCCTGCAGGTCGGCCAGGTGCAGGTCCAGGCAGGCGAGGGCCTCCTGGATGTGGGCCACCAGCTGCTCAATGCCGGTCAGTACCGTCACCGGCATACCGGGGTGGTGGTCGGCCGCGTTCGCGGTGGCGAAGGCCACCCCCTGAACCTCCGATCCGGCCCGGCGCACCCGCCCCCGGATCTCCTCCACATCCCGTTGTCGCTGGTGAGCCTCTGCATCGCCTTGCCCCTTTCTGCCGGTTTCCCGGAAGGTCTGGCGAGGTCGCCCTCGACCACCCGTTCCGGCAGGCCCTCGTGGCCTGCCGCGCTCAAACCAGGGGGTCAGGGGGGGAAGGGCTCCCGGCAAGCGATGGTGATTCGGACAGCTCCGGGCGACGCCGACGGGCTCGGTGCCGGGTGCATTTGGGGCGGGCTTGGGAGCTGTTCGAATCGACACCCCCGGAGGACTTTGCAAAAGAGCAAGCCCGCCGCTTCAGCGGCGCCCAAGAGCAAAGGTCCGGAGGGGGTTGCGCTTGCCGGGAACCACCCCTGACCCCCGAGGCTCGGGTGGTCGAGGGCGACCCACCCGCACGCAACGGCGGTGCCTGGCCGTTGCCTTTGGCGTGCCGCTGCCCAAAAAACGTGGGAAGTGTTGCTGGGTGCACGCGCCACAGATCGCGGTCGGCCTATCCCATGCGATTGCTGTCGGAGCCACAGGCCTGGGTGTGCCCCTTTGCGATCGGGGGACCGCTACCGGCGCTATCGGCCGGTCACGGCGCGCTGACCCCTTTGCCTCCACTGCGGAAGCGGAGGCAGTGCTCGGAGATCCCTATCCATGACCGCTGGTCTGCAGCTGAGGGTGCCCGTGCCTTATGGCGACGCAGGGGGAGGCGACGCGCCATCGAGAGCGGGTACAGGCGAGGCGGCCACGCATGACGTGCCCTCGCCACGATCAGCATGCGTGGCATGGAGTCCCTCACCTCCTGTCAGTTGGTGCAGTAGCCGAGGCGGTAGCGCTCCAGGTTGCCCTCGGTGTCGGCCAGGTCCACCAGGGCGTCGCTGAGGCGGAACCCGTTGGCTGGGGTGGTGACCGTGGTGTGGGGGAGCTTCCGGTACACGCCCTGGCGGAGCATCGCCTCGGTCTTGGCCCGGACGAAGCCGTGATCGGTGGTGGGCACACGTCCCATGGGGAGCCTCCTGTCGCTTCGAGAGCAGCCGCTCTGCTCTGATGCCGCAGAGCCCACGGGGTGGCCCCGGCGACGCGGTTGGTGTTGTCGACGGGGCCGGGTGGCCGGGGCGGGTCAACCGACGCCGCAGGCGCCCGGCGGTAAATGGGAGGGACCCGCCCCGCGGGGTTCTGGGGCGGGAGGTGCCCGTTTAAGGAGCCGGGTTGCGGTTGACGCGTCCCGGTTATCCCGTACGCTGGTCGCATCAGAGGAGAGCCGTGAAAACACTTGACGTGCGCGCGGAGGTGTGAACTTGCTGCCAGGAAGACGCAGGACGACGGGAGCGAGATGAGGAGCCGCCAGTGGTCCGCAAGAAGGGTCCCGCGCACGATCGTGGCCAGCTGTCGCTCGAGGACTTCCTCAGCAGCGATGATGGGGCCTTCACTGAGGAGGCCGCTGGTGAGCGCGCAGGATCTGACGCCCGAGGAGCTGGGTCGGCTGGGCCCGCTCGGAGCTCGCGCCCTGAGCTACGTCCGGGACCATTGCCCAATGGCCTTCGCCACGATCCAGGACCCGGTGGGCTTCTTCGTGACCTTGGGGGAGGAGATCAGCGATCAGGTCCTGGTGACGGAGCAGGCGCTCCGGCCGGCGCCTGGGCCGGGGGAGGACTGGGGGACGGCGCTGGGGGAGATCCGCATGACGCACCTGGCGGCCGAGAGCCGGGTATTCCAGGAGATGGTCTTCGACCGCTGGCCGGCGGAGGACGACAGCCAGGACCTCATCCCGGATCCGGCCGACCCCGCCTACAACCGCTACCTGAGCCAGCTCGCGGATCTGCGGGCAGCCGAGCGGGAGGCCCGGGCGGCGATGGAGCAGGCGGACACCGAGGAGACCTAACCGCCTTCCGGCCGGGCGGCCAGGCCGATCTGGCCCCCTCCGGCGTCGTCGCCAAGGCCCAGGCCAACCTCGCTGCGCTGGAGGTCCTGGGACAGCTCCGGGCAGAGAGCCGTCCCGCCACACCCGACGAGCAGCACGTCCTGGCCCGCTGGTCAGGGTGGGGGGCGATCCCCAAGATCTTCGACGAGGCCGATGAGCGCTGGGCGACGCTCCGGGAGCAGCTGCGGCAACACCTCGACGGCGCCGCCTGGGATGCCGCCCGGCGCACGACGCTGAACGCCCACTACACCCCGGCGGCAATCGTGACCCAGATGTGGGGCGCGGTGCGCGATCTCGGCTTCGAGGGTGGGCGGGTCCTGGAGCCGGGATGTGGCAGCGGTAACTTCATCGGGCTGGCGCCGTCCGATCTGGCGCTGGAGATGGTGGGTGTCGAGCTCGACCCGACCACGGCCGCCATCGCCGCCGCCCTGTATCCGCGGGCCTCGATCCGGGCGGAGGGCTTTGAACAGACCCGCCTTCCTGACGGCTCCTTCGACCTGGTGGTGGGCAACGTCCCCTTCGCCCGGGTGGTCCTCCACGACTTGAGCCACAACCGGGGACGGCACTCGTTGCACAACCACTTCATCATCAAGTCCCTCCACTTGAGCCACCCCGGAGCGCTGGTCGCGGTGATCACCTCGCGGTTCACGATGGACGCCCGCAACCCGGCGGCGCGGCGGGAGATCAGCGAGCTGGCGGACCTCGTGGGCGCGGTCCGCCTCCCCGGCGGCGCGATGCAGGCCGCGGCGGGCACCGGGGCGGTCACGGACCTGTTGGTCCTGCGCCGCCGAGGTGTGGGGGAGCCCCCGGCGGGTGTGGCGTGGGAACGGACAGTCCCCCTCGAACTCGCCGACGGCCAGCTGAGCGTCAACCAGTACTTCGCCGAGCATCCCGCCCAAATCCTCGGTGAGCTTCGGGCGACGGGCGGCCAGTACAGCGAGCTGGACCTGCAGGTGGTGGCCGGCCCGGAGCCATTGGAGACGTCGTTGGCCGCTGCCCTCGCCGCCGTGGTGGGGGAGGGGAAGCGCCGCGCACTCACGTGGTCCCAGGCCCCGGATACGGAGGTGGACGGCGGCGACTTGGAGATCCTCCCTGTGGGGTCGGCCCACAAGGAGGGGAGCTTCCTGGTCCTGCCCTCGGGGGCGCTGGCGCGGGTGGTTCAAGGCGCCGCCCGCCCCTACGAAGCGAAACCCGCCCGTGATGCCGGCGAACTCCGCGGACTCATCCGCCTCCGCGACGCCATGGGCCAGGTCCTCGACCTGGAGGCGGCCGGGGCGGATGACGTTGCTTGTGCGACCGCCCGGGACGCGCTGAACCGGCGCTACGACGACTACCACTCCCGCTACGGCGCGCTGAACCGGTTCAAGCAGGTGCGGACCGGTCGGCTCGACCCGGTTTCCGGCGAGGCGCTTCTGCGCCGGGCCTTCCCGGGGATGGGGGGGTTCCGTCACGACCCGGACTACCGGTCGGTGCTGGCCCTGGAGATGTTCGACCCGGAGACGCAGCGGGCGGGGAAGGCGCCCGTGTTCTCCACCCGGGTCATCAATAGGCGGGAGCCTCGTCGCGGTGCCGACACCGCCCAGGACGCCCTGGCAATATCTCTCGACGAGCTCGGCCGAGTGGACCTCGGGGTCATCGCCTCCCTGCTGGGGACTGAGGTCGACTCCGCACGCAGCGAGCTCGGAGCCCTGGTGTGGGAGGACCCGGCCTCGTCGCAGGTGGTGACCGCGCAGGCGTACCTCTCGGGCGACGTCCGGGGCAAGCTCGCCGAGGCCGAGGCGGCTGCCGCCGGCGACCCCCGCTGGCAGCCAAACGTCGAGGCCCTGCGCGCCGTGGTCCCCGTCGACATCGGCCCCAGCGACATCGATGCCCGGCTGGGGGCGACTTGGATCCCGGCCGGCGACGTCGAGGCCTTCGCCGCCGATGTCCTGGCCTGCCCGTCGCTGCGAGCGGAGTACTCGGCAGCAGCCGCCACCTGGGCGGTGAAGCTAGACAACCTGTCGGAGCGCCACAGCATCACCGCCACGAGCCAGTGGGGGACCGCGCGGGCGGACGCCGTGCGCCTGCTCAGCCTCTCGCTGGAGCAGGCGCCGGTGGCGATCTACGACGAGGAGGAAATTGACGGCCGGGACGTCCGGGTCCTCAACACGGCCGAGACCCTCGCCGCCCGCGAGAAGCAGGAGGCGCTGGAACAGCGCTTCGCCGCCTGGGTCTGGGAGGACCCGGCCAGAGCCTCCCGGCTGGCGGCGGACTACAACCGGCGGTTCAACTCGGTCGTAGTCCCGCGCTACGACGGCGCCCACCTGAGCATGCCCGGCCTGGCTGCCACCTTCTCCCCCCACGGCCACCAGCGCGACGCGGTGTGGCGGATCCTCTCCGAGCCCACTGTCCTGCTCGCCCACGACGTCGGCGCCGGCAAGACCGCCACCATGGCGATCGCCGCCGTCGAGCTCAAACGCCTCGGCCTGGTGAAGAAGCCGGCGATCGTGGTCCCCAACCATATGCTGGAGCAGGTCTCGCGGGAGTTCCTCCAGACCTATCCGATGGCCCGGGTGCTGGTGGCCGACCGGGATGAGATGTCCGCCGGCGGACGCAAGGAGTTCGCCGCCCGCTGTGCGACGGGGGAGTGGGACGCCGTTGTCATCACCCACTCGGCCTTCGGCCGGCTGCCCGTCAGCCAGGAGCTCCGCCGGGACTTCCTCTCCTCCAGGGTCGGCCAGTTGCGGTCGGAGATTGAGTCCGCCAAGGCCGGCAACGCCCCGACCGTGAAGCGTCTGGAAGCGGCGGTCGCCCGGATGGAGGAGCGCTACAAGCGGCTGATGGCCGAGGAGGGCAAAGACGACGGGGTGTGCTTCGAGCACACGGGGATCGACTATTTGCTGGTCGATGAGGCACACAGCTTCAAGAACAAGGAGTTTGCCACCCACGTCCAGGGGGTCGGGGGAGAGGGCTCCAACCGCGCCACCGACCTCGACCTCAAGCTCGCCTACCTCCGCCGGCACCACGGCGAGCGGGTGGCCACCTTCGCTACCGCAACCCCGATCGCCAACTCGATCTCGGAGATGTGGGTCATGCAGAGCTATCTCCAGCCGGGGATGTTGGCCCTGGCCGGGGTGGAGAGCTTCGACGCCTGGGCGGCCACCTTCGGCCGGACGGTCACCGGCCTAGAGCTGGCTCCGGACGGCGGCAGCTACCGGATCCACAGCCGATTCGCCCGCTTCGCCAACGTGCCCGAGCTGCTCACGATGTTTCGGGCCACCGCAGACGTGCGGGGTGCCAAGGACCTGGGTCTGGCCATCCCACGGCTCCGCGGCGGCGGGCCGCAGACCGTGGTGGTGCCCGCGTCCGAGGAGCTCCGGGACTACGTGGAGCAGTTGGTCGAGCGCGCCGAGGCGGTGCGCAACCGCCAGGTCCGCCCTGACGAGGACAACATGCTGAAGGTCGCCGGCGACGGGCGGAAGGCGGCCCTCGACCTACGCCTGGTCGACCGGCAGCCCGACCCGGCCGGCGGCAAGGTCGCCGCCTGCGCCGACCGGCTGGCAGCGTTGTACGAGGAGACCAAACAGCGGGTCTACGCAGGACCGACGGGTGAACCCTCGTCCCGCCCGGGCGCCCTACAGGTGGTCTTCTGCGACCTCGGGACGCCGCACGCTGGCGCCTGGAGCGTCTACGAGGAGCTCCGTGGCCAGCTGGTGCGCCGGGGCATCCCCGAAGCGTTGGTGCGCTTCGTGCACGAGGCCGGCGACGACCGGGCGAAGGCCGAGCTCTTCGCCGCCTGCCGGGACGGGCGGGTGGCCGTGCTCATCGGGTCCACCGAGAAGATGGGCGTCGGGACCAACGTGCAGCGGCGCCTCGTCGCCCTGCACCACCTGGACTGCCCATGGCGCCCAGCCGACATCGCCCAGCGGGAGGGGCGCGCCCTCCGCCAGGGCAACCAGAACGAGGAGGTCGGGATCTACCGCTACGCGACCGAGGCCAGCTTCGACGTCTACATGTGGCAAACTGTTGAGCGCAAAGCGGCGTTCATCCACCAGGTCATGGCCGGGGAGGTTGCCGGCCGGGAGCTCGAGGACATCGGCGACGTGGCGCTGTCCTACGCCGAGGTCAAAGCGCTGGCGACCGGCAACCCCCTGATCCTGGAGAAGGCCGGGGTGGACAACGAGGTGGCCCGCCTGCTGCGCCTGCGCCAGGCGCACGGCAAGGACCAGAGCCTCCTCCGCCGCAGCATCGAGGCGGCCCGGCGGGATATCCCCCGCTTCGAGGCACAGATCGCCCAGCTGGACGCCGCACTGCTTCGCCGGCGGGACACCGCCGGCGAGCGTTTCGTCATGCGGGTGGGCGGCACCGACTACCGTCGGCGGGCCGACGCCGGCGGCCACCTGATCCACGTCATGCAGCGCGAAGCCAAGCTGCCGACCACCGAATGGCCCGAGGAACCCCGGTGGGTGGCCAGCCTCGGCGGTCTCGACGTCGAGATCCGGCCGGCTTTCGCCCTCAGTGGCAGCGCCCAGGTCGTGGTGTCCATCGCCGACACTCCCTTGGACCGCATGTACGCCCTGGCCGCCGAGCTCCCGCAGCTCGATCCCATGGGCCTGGTCACCCGCTTGGAGAACAAGCTGCGCTCCTTGGAGGAGACCCGTGCAGCCCTTGAGATCCGGCTGGCCCGCTCCCGGAAGGACCTCGCCGACGCCGAGGGTCGCCTCGGACGCCCGTTCGATCAGCAGGAGCGCCTCGACACCCTGCGGCGCAAGCAGGCCGAGATCGAGGCGGCGTTGATACCGGCGGAATCAGACGCCGCCCAAGAGCGGGCGGCGACGCCGGGGCCGGCGGCCGAGTCGCATCCCGCGCTAGGATTTCCACCGTCCGTGCACTACTCTGTACCTGGTGGAGCGCTCGGGGCAGGACCACCCGGCCCGGGCACAGCGTTCGGCCGGTGAAGTCAGTAGTGATTCTGCCAACCAATCCCGCGGATTCCCCGGGGGCTTGCTGGCCCTTGCGAAGTGAAAGAGCCACTCAGCAGGCTTCACGCCGTGCTGGCCGGGCTCCTTCCCGAAGTCCTCGGCTTCCGGGCCATCGAAGTATGCGACCATCGCTGACGATGACTGCCCCCCGAATCTTCGTATCCTCCGTGATGGCAACCCTTCGCGGGGAACGAGAAGCAGCAAGATCAGGGGTAGTGGCCGCCGACTGCGTACCGGTCCTCGCCGAGGACTTCCCAGCGGGCCCGGCCTCACCGCAGGAGACATGCCTCGATGAGGTGCGGCGATCGGACGGGTTGGTGCTTGTCCTCGGGTCGGACTACGGGAACGCCCCTTCCCCCAGCATGACTGAGCAGGAATACCTCGCTGCCCGTGAGGCTGATGTACCCGTTTTCGCAATCGTCACCACCGCTGAGCCCAGTGGCATTGAACAGGAACGTTTCCGACGGCAGGTCCTCAACTCCACGGCCGGCCAATACGTCGCCTTCTATGCCGAGGGAGACAACGCCTCGATTCAGGCCGCAGCAAGGCGCGCCCTTGACACCTTCTTCCATCCCGCCGATCCTGCCGCCGTGGCCCGCGCTGCAAATACGTTTCTCTACCTCCTCGAACTTGCCCGCATTCTCTTCGATCGGGTCTCCGGTGAGGGTGGGGTAGGGCCCCTGGTTGGAAGTGAAGCGCGCCAGCTTGCGCAACTCATGGATGATCGGCGAGACGCGATAGGGGATGAGGCGTTGAGGAGGGCAGTAGTCCAGGTCATTCACCAATGCGGGGAGCTCTGGAGCAATCAGCCGGGCTTCGGCCAAGAACACGCCTTGGATCCGGCCCACGCCGCCCAAGCCCAGCGAGCCAGCGAGGCGGCAGCTCGAGGCTGGCGCGCCGCTTCGCGAGCGATAAGGAGGTGCCACTTCTTCGGAAATGCCTACCCGGGAGAGTTCGGTGAGCCCCTCGGGTCCGGGGTGCCGTGCCAGTCTTGTGGGCGGATTTCTTGCCTCAACGATCCTCCGGCCTGCCCCTATTGTGGCGCCGTCATCGGGCTCTACTGACTGGACGGCACTGTCCGCCCAGAGGCCGCTCCCTGACCGGACACCTTGCGATCCTCACCTCTCGGGGTCTTGTGCCCCCGAGTCCCCCAGGAGTACCATTCCGTTCAGCCACCCAGGCCGTATCCGGGTCGGCGCCTGAACCCTCGACACCCTCAAATCTTGCCGGATGATCCAGCGTTACGCGGGAGAAGCTGTGGATGAGGCCGGATGCTGAGTGGCGTGCGCCGCACATCGTTGAGGGACAGTTCCAGTTTCAGGTCGCCAGCAGCATGCTCGACGAATTTGTACTGGGGCACACAGCCTCCGATGTCCTGCGTGAGCTGGTGCAAAACGAATACGACGCCGGAGGGAGTGTCCTCAGCGTCGTCTTCGGCGATCTGGGGCTGACGATCACGGGCAACGGCCGGCCGATCGATGCTCTCGGGTGGAAGCGCCTCACGGTGATGCTCGGCACGGGGCACGTAGCTGGAGCCAGCGGGCAGGTAATCCCACAGAAGGTGAACGGGATCGGGTCGAAGAACTTTGGCCTCCGCGCCCTCGAGCCCTGCGCCCGTTGATAGTGCAGGCCCGGAGGCCGCTGGCGGTCGCGCCCCACGGGCAGCCCTTCCCGACCTGTCTACCGTCCAGGAATCCGAAGTACCAGAAACGCATTGGTCAGCCCCCACCCATGCTGGCTCCGGTGGCTACTCTGGCGGCGGCGGCTGGTGGGCTCCACGGAGCGCCCAGGAAGAGATGGCCGACGCGGAAGTTGGTCGTCGGGGCGAGGAACTGGTGCTGCGGCGCGAGCTCGCGCGCGTTGCGGCTCGCGGTGTTCCGGCGGAGCGAGTTGTCTGGTCCGCGGACACGAACCCCGCTGGCGACCACGACATCAAGTCTGTCGCCGACGACGGAGGGGATCTCTGGATAGAAGTGAAGGCAACCAACGGAAGGGAAGGGCGATTCACATGGTCTCGCTCCGAGTTCAACCTGGCCATGCGGGAGCGTCAACGCTACGTCCTGTGTCGCGTCTACCTGGCCAACACGGTGCGCCCCGTCATTCGGCGGATCCAAGACCCGATCGCACACCTGCTCGCTGGCGAGATGAGGCTTGAGCTGAACAACCTCGCCGCAGAAGTGGAGCCCCTCTGACTAAGCGGGCCGGGCCGACTTGACGCTTGCGAACATGCTCAGGGGCACCCAGTCTGGGAAGCTGCGCACCAGCCCAGGAACTCCCTCCACCCGCAACCGGCCGCCCGCCCGGGCCTCTCGGTAGCTCAGCTTCCCCGAGTGCCAGAGGGCCAGCGTTTCCCGGTCCGCTGCGACGACCAGGTCCTCGTCGAAACCGGGGTGCTTGGCGCACACCTCGGCGCCCGTGGGTTGGACAAGGATCCACAGGGGCTGGCGGAAGTCTGAGATGTCGAACCGGATCACGATGCGCGGGCGCGGGAGCTTCGAGAGGTCCCACAGTCGGCATTTCGCCCACAAGACGACGTACGGGTCCATGTGCTGGACCTCCATCTCGGTCCACCGAGCGCCCCATTCGCCAAGGATCCTGCCCACATCGGCCAGCTCCTGCCCCGCCTCGGTCAGGTAGTACAGGGAGCCCCGGCCCCGAGGGTTCGGCACCGCGGCCACGACCCCCGCACGCTGAAGGCTGCGCAGCCGCTCCGAGAGCAAGGTTTTGGACAGGCCGGGCGCGCCGCCCAGGATCTCGTTGAAGGAGTGGCAGTCCAGGGAGATGTTGCGCAGGATGACGGGTGTCCACCGCTCGGCGAAGACTTCCGCAGCGCGGGCCACCGGGCAGTACTGACCGTAGCTTCTCACCGCTCCAGGGTCCCATGGGTCCGGGCCCCACGCAAGTACAGATTTCATACCGCCGAGTCCAGTTTCTGTTCTTGCCTGGAGGCCCCCGGCTGGCCAATCCTGGAGGCGACGGAAGGAGGCATTCATGTTCGGAACCATGAGCCGTTCAATCCCCAAGGTGGCGCTGGAACGGCTGCGGGGCTCACTTCAAGGCGACGTGGTGCTCCCGGAAGATGCCGGCTACGGCGAGGCCCGCAGGATCTGGAACGGGGCGATCGACAAGCACCCCGCGGTCATCGCCCGCTGCCAGACCGCTGACGACGTAGCAGCCGCGGTGGTGTTTGGGCGGGAGCAGGGCCTCGAGATCGGGGTGCGGGGCGGCGGGCACGGGGTCGCGGGCAACGCACTCAGCGAAGGCGGGATCGTCGTGGACTGCTCCCGGATGCGAGGCATCCGCGTCGACCCGGCAGTCCGGCGTGCCCGGGTGGAGCCAGGCGTACTGCTTGGCGACCTGTGCTCGGCCACCCAAGCCTTCGGGCTCGCCGTCCCCTCCGGGATCGTCAGCCACACCGGCGTGGCTGGGCTCACCCTCGGCGGGGGCATCGGCTGGCTGATGCGTCGCTTCGGTCTGACGTGCGACAACCTCCTCGCCGCTGACGTCGTGACCGCCGACGGGGTACGCGTGCGCGCCTCCGAGGACGAGAACCCCGACCTCCTCTGGGGCCTTCGGGGCGGGGGCGGCAACTTCGGCGTGGTGGTCTCCTTCGAGTTCGCCTGCCATGCCATTGGTCCCACGGTGCTGGCGGGACCCGTCCTGTGGGCGGCTGAGGACGCCGAGGAAGTGCTGACGTCCTACCGGGAGTTCGCCCACATCGAACCTGACGAGCTCACGACCATCAGCTTCCTGCGATTCGCTCCGCCGGCGACGTGGGTGCCGTCCGAGCTGCACGGCCGGCCCGTCTTGGTCATTGCGGCCTGCCACGCGGGAGCGCTTGCCGACGCGGAGCGCGATCTGGCGCCGCTGCGGCGCTTCGGAAGGCCCCTGGTCGATGCCATTGGGCCGCGAGACCTGACCGAGTACCACTCGTTCTTCGACGCATCGGTGCCACACGGGTGGGGCTACTACTGGAAGTCCCATTACCTACGGGATCTCACGCCGGAGGCGATCCAGGTGCTCACCGAATCCGCCTGGAAGGCGTCGTCCAAGCGCTCGTACACGATCATGTTCCACATGGGGGGTGCCGTCCGCGACCTCGCACCGGAGGCCAGCGCCTTCGAGGACCGGTCGGCGGAGTTCTCCCCCAACATCAACGCCGCCTGGACCGACCCCGCCCAGCCCCAGGACGTGGGGTGGACCCGCGATCTCTTCGCCGCTCTCGAGCCGGCCTCGACCGGGCGCGCCTACGTCAATTTCATGAGCAACGACGAGCAGGGCCGCGTGGCCAGCGCCTTCGGGCCTGGCAAGTACGAGCGCCTGGTCGCGCTCAAGCGGCGCTACGATCCCGAGAACACCTTCCGTCTCAACGCCAATATCCGGCCGGCGTCACCCCCGGAAGGGGGTAGCGCCTAGCACGTCACGCTCCGTCTCGCCTGCCCTTGCGAGCCGGAGCGTCCAGGAGCGTCCAGGCGCGACAGCGAAGATGTACCTCGCCACGCCATCAAGTCGAAGCCCGGCGCCCCACGAACACATCCCGGCGCCGGCAGGTCAGGCGGTGAACAGCATCCGGCCGTCGGAGTGGCAGAGCGGAGGGCTGGACGGGGAAGGCTTCGCGCCTGCCGCGGTCGGCGGTGTAGGATGACACCCCCTCGACGTCACACGGACTGGGAGCGGGCTAAAGCAGCGACTCGAGGAGCGCGGCGGCTGCGCTGGGTGGATCTGTTTCGCGCAAGCGCCTCGCGTGAAGCTGGGCCTGTCCGCTCATGCTCTGGTCGGCCAGGACCACATCGACGGCAGCCCGGATCGTCTTGGGCGAGGCCTCCTCCCGGGACACGGATACGGCCACGCCCAGCGCCAACGCACGCGCCGCGACACCAGGCTGATCTCGCCCCCATGGCACAAGCGCCATTGGACGCCCGTACCAGAGCGCCTTCATCACGGACCCGTGACCCGCGTGACTGACGAGCAGCGCAGCATGTGCGAGGACGGCGGCGTGCGAGACAGTCCGTTCAACGCGAGCGTTCGGCGGAACCGATCCCAGTTCGGCGGGATCGCGCCCGGGACCGACGGTCACAACGACCCGCAGCCGCCGATCCGCGAGCGCCTCGAGTGCAGCCTCGGCCAGGGGCAGGTCATCGCCGGGTTGCGAGCTGATCGTGACCAGCGCCCACGGATCGCCCGGCTCGGCCAAGTATGCCGGCACATCGCTGGGTGGCTCCCAGATTCCCAGTGGACCAACGTAGTGGTGATGATCCGGGAGCCGGTCGAAGGAGAAGTCGAACACGGGATCGGTGGCGTGCAGTACCAGGTCGGCGGACTTGAGCAGGGAGGCATAGCCTTCGATCAGGGGTACGGCGCGCGGTCCAAAGTCCTGCTCGAGCGGTCGTGGAGGATCGGGACCCACGTAGAACGTGCTGTTGACGACCGCCCACGGAGATGCAGGCAGGGCCGCTGCCACCGCCTCGACGCCAAAGAGCGACGTCACGATCACGCCCGGCGCTCTCGTGCGTGCGATCTCGGCGACGGGCAGCGCGACCTCCTCTGCCCATGCTGTCATGCGCGCTCGCACGATCGGACCGGCCGCGGCGAGGTCACCGCCGGTCGAGGACATCGCATCCCGGACCGCCCCGACCAAACGCGGACCAAGGTCAAGCTCTGACGCCAATACCTCAGTTTCGATACCGAGCGGACCGAGTGAACGCGCCACCGATGCGTCGCCGACGAAGACCGTCTCGTGCCCCCGCTCGCGAAGCGCGAGCGCAGCCGCAACCAGGGGCTGCAGATCTCCACCCGCGCCGGCCGTCGCGATAACCAAAGCGCGTCCCGAAACGGCACTCACCTCCAAGCTGCGGGCCGACGTCCCTGCCACCATAACTCCCCCGTGGCTTCCTAACGCCAAACGCCGTCTCGCCACTCATGGCCCCATACCCCGGTCGGGCGCGCCCGGCGCCGACACGGGTATAGGCCGGTTCTGCAGCGGTATGCCAAGCAGGTGACGCCGCCCAGGCAGCGCGCAGTGGTGCTGGTGCACGCGGTTCAGCTCCTTCGATGCCTCGGTCGCCAGCCGCCGGGCCGCTCCCGCCTGTACGTGGGCGTCGTCGGCGTTGGCGATCGCGCTCACGAGACGTTGCATCTGGCCCAGCAGGCACAGCCATGCAGGTGGCCCTCCGGGCAAGAGGGCCTGCGCGACCACGGTGGCCACGCCGCGTAGATCGTCGGCCGTGGCTCCTGGGGACAGCCGGGTCACCCCCGGGCGGTGCGCTGCGGCGGCCAGCTGGCGGGCGGCGCGGGTCAGGCTCCCTGGAATGGGTCCTTCCACACGGTCAGCGAGGATGGCGAGGACGCCGGCGGCGTCGCCGGTGATCGCCTGCCAGGTCGCCGGATCACCCGGTGGCACCGCCATGAGGCGGTCCACGAGGGCGCCGACGTGATCCGCCGCCTGTTGCCATTCCGTGGAGCCGTAGCGCCGCCCTTCGCCCGCCGCGTTGGTGCCAACCAGCCGCCGGTCACGGCGCCACTCGGCTACGGCGTCGCCCTCAGCACCGGCTGGCCACCGGCTCCGGAGGCTGGGCAGGCTGAGGTCGGGAGAGAGAGTCCCACCCCCGTGCCAGATGGGTTTGTCCCCACGCAAGGCGACCGAGTACCCGATCACTGCGTCCTTGCCCCCGGTCTCGTAGCGGGGCCGCACGGCTATCCCATCGACCCGCAGGCGCCGGACGAACTCCGCCTCGCTGCCGGCGGCCACGGCCGCCGCCCGGACGCTCTGCTCGAGGCGTTCCTTGACGCTCGCCTCCCGGGGAGCTTCGGCTGCCGTAGCCCTGCGCTCCACTTCCCTCCGGGCTTCCGCCGGGCTCAGATCGTGTCGTGCCCCGCCCCTGCGGCCCTCCACCACCGTTAGGCCGTACCGCCGCTCGTACTGGGCACAGGCTGTGCCGATCTTGACCCAGTCGTTGTGTACGTTGGCCTTGCGGCCGTCCTCCCGCACCAGAGAGACGGCCACGTGAATGTGATCATTGCCGTTGGCGCTCAGGCCGTGGCGGATCGCCGCCCAGGGGCACGGTGCTACGCCCTCGCTGCCGGCGAACCCCATCCGCCGCATCGAGTCCTCGGCGATCCCGGCCCACTCCTTGTCGGATAACAGGCGATCGCCGGCGGGGTTGGCCAGCACCAGGTGCCACACGTGCGCCGGCTGCTGGATCCTCGTGCCGTCCGAGAGTTCGACCGCACGCGTGACCTTGGTGCCATGGATCCGCCGGGGCAGGTCCATCTGGAAGCCGAGGGAGCGGATCTCATCGCCGGACGGGGTCACCCCGAGCGCCACGCTGATCCCGGCCTCGGCAGCGATCACGCGGGGGTTGACGTGCTCCTCCTCCCGGCCGTGGCCCAGGAGATACCGCACCAGGCCCGGCATGTCGTCGCCGCGCACGATCGGTCCGTTCACGAACGCTCCAGGGCCTCGACTAGATCGCTGACCCTGGCCTCCATCCGCTCGACCGCGGCAAGGCTGGAGTCCAACCCCGGCGGCAGCTGCTGGCGGCCGTTGGCCCAGTGGGCGAGCTGGTTGATGTTGACGCCGATCCCCACCAGCTGGCGGCGGATGAGCAGGACTGTCTCTTTCACCGCGTGGCGCTCGGCGATGACGGCAGGGCCCAGCAGGGCCAACTCCACCAGCAGGCGCGGGGGTGACACCCCGCCGGCCTCCGCCCGCGCACGGATGCGGGCGTACTCGTCGTCGTTGCAGCGGACCTGGATGATCCGCGTCCGCAGGGCCGCGTCCCGGGGACGGCGCCGCCCTTGCGGTGAGGCAGTGCTTTCGGCCAGCGCAGCGACCGGCGTAGCCGGATGGTTCGGCTCTCCCTGGGCGGCAACCGAGCCATCCTGGAGGGATAAGCTACGCGTAGCGTATAACTTGCTGCAGCTGCTTTCGCTCTCTCCGGCGTCGCCGACGAGGGTCTCCGCCCGGGCTACACCACTGCCCACCGGGCCGGCTTCTTCTGGACCCCTCTCGTCGTACCTGCCGAGCTCACCGGTCGCCATCAGGCAACCCCCATCCCGTCGCCTCGGGCGACACTTGCCTCCGTCTCGGACTGCGCTACGCCCGGCGGAACCCACTCCCCACGGGTTGTTGGGGCGGCCGTGGTGGGAAAGGAGGTGGCGGTGAGCTCCGCGATCTGTTCGGCTTCGCTTCGGTAGGGGGAGCGCTGGTTGAGGGCTCCGAGGTTGAGGCCCTGCGCTCGTTCCTGGCGGCAGAGAGGGCAACATTCGTCAAGCTCGGGCCAGACCCTGGCCATGGCGTCGCGGTCGAGAGCGTCCAGGCCCGCTCGGGTGATGCCGTGGTAGGGGTGAACCTCGGTGATCGTCTGGTGTGGCCTGGAGTCACGGACGGTCCAGGCGGCTTCCTCGGGGATGGAGTCCCGGACGACCGACATTACGCCACCTCCGGTGCGGGCCGGGCCATCGAGGGCAGTGGTGGTGGTAGGAGGGCGGAGCCGGTCCGGGTGCCGCGCAGCGGAGCCGGCTCGTCATGGTTGGTCTGGTGAGTCTGGCCAGGAAAACAGCTCGTCGTGAGCTCCGCGACCAGCTCAGCGTCGGTCTGGGTGGGAGCCGGATGATGGGCTGTGGCCGTCTGGAGACCCTTGCGGCGTTCTTGCTGGCGCGGGGGAGTTCCCTGCGCCGAGTGTCGGTCGGTCCCCAGAAGCTGGTGCAGATGCTTGAGGCACGCTCGCCCGTAGTAGGCGCTCTCGGCGGCCGAGCTCGACACCGCCCGGATGAGGTCGAAGAATTGGGGGTCGGTGTCGCCTGCGCCCTCGAGTTGTGCGGTGACGTTGTGCAGATGGGTGACGGCGTCGGCCACTCGGCTGATCAGTTGGCCGATGTCGGCGTCGACACCGCTCGGCGTGATGATCGTGTCAGTCATTGCTTGTCCTTTCGTTTCGCGGGGTGACGGGGATCAGGCAACCTCGGGTGCGGCGTGGCGTGGGGACATGACGGGGGGCGGGATCGCGATGGCGCTGGGCGTCCCGGTCCGGGCAGGGCCAGCCGCGGCGGGGCTGACGCCGGCAGGCCCTTGGAGGGCGGGAAAGCTGGGGGATACCAACTGGCTGATTGCCGTTGCATCCTCTGCGGCCGGGGCGTGGAGCAACTGGCGGATCTCCCGGGCGGCGAGGGAACCCGGGCAGTGCTGCAGCACCTCCGCCGACAGGACGGGGTTGGCGGGCAGGTGGGTGCGAAGGGCCTCCAGGCCGGCGGCGGCATGGGGGTTGCGATCAGCGAAGGCCGTGGTCTCCCGGACGGCCCGCATGACCATCGACGGGCTGGCCGTCCGGTACCAGGCCGGGGACTGCACTCGACGCCAGAGCGCCTCACGAGCGGCGAGGTCCTGACGACCTTCGGGGCCTCGGGCCCGGGCGTAGAAGAGCATGCGCTGCCGTGCGGAGGGGTCGGCCGGGTCGGCGATGACGCCGTCCCAGGCGGCCACCCAGCTGCTGTAGAGCTCGCCGGGGAAGTCGGGGGCGATGGGGATGTGGGTCTCCAACGTGTCGATCAGCTGGCTGGCCTCGTCGATCACGAAGAAGCGCGGGTCGTGGTGGCTGGTGTAGGGGGGACTGGTCACGGGGACCTCCTGGAAGGGTGTGTCAGGTCGGGTCGGGTGTTGAGCAAGGTCGTTCGTGCGGGACTGGTGGCCACCGGGCTTGTGGGCGTCCGCCCGGCAGATGGGACAGAGACGTGGAGCCTCCTTGCGGTTCTTGAGCCGGCGCTCCAGGGTCCGGCCGCCGGGCCAGGTGCGGGCGACGACGAAGCTGACACCGGCCCCGGAGATGACTTCCATCAGTCGGGCGCCCCGCCCGGCGCGGTGGTCCTCCATGCGGGCGGGGAGGTCGGAGGTGCTGCCGATGTAATGCTGGGCGAAGCCATGCGGGCCGCCGGCACCGATCGGGCGGTCGAAGTGCAGGAGGTAGACGGTGCTGGTTCGGGACACCGTTACTGACGCCGGCGGGCGTGTGTAAGGTCGGCAGGCGCGCGTAGGGCACCTGTTCGGACCACTTGCGTCCTTTGACGCCGGAGGCATCGGTGGCCGCCGGGGTGTGTGTAAGGTCGGCTCATGGGCTTTGTGAGGTCGGGTAACGGCGTCGAGCAAGGTGGTCAGTGAGTTTCAGAGCTCGGCGCCGACGGCGGGCAAGGTCGGGAGCGGAAGAGCGGGCTGGTCGTGGGCGGCGCCGGCGCGTACCTGCCAGGGGGCGTTGCCCATGGTTAGGGCCCGGGCCCGTCGGGAAGTCGCCTCGGCGGGGCCGTCGGGGAAGCTCGGGGCCACGAGCTCGGCGACGGCTGTCGGGGTTTCCTTGACGGCGGCAGGGTCCTGGAGTACCCCGCCGGTGCTGGCCAGGCGGGGCGGCGATCCGGAGGCCTCGGGAGGGAAGCTCGGGGCCACGAGCTCGGCGACGGCGGCGGCCTGGAGCGGCTCGGCCAGGGGAGCGTCGACGACGGACTCGGCACCGGCGGCCGATGGCTGGGTGATCCCGCCCGTTTCCGTCCCCGAGCCCTGGACCGCCTGAGCCGCCGCGCAGTCCGGGCGGCCGGCACGCAGGTCTCGGGCGAGGTCGGGGTGCTGGTCAAGGCCCTGACGCAAGTCGTGCAAGGCTCGGCTCGCGGCCGGGTCGGAATGCTCGAAGGCGACGGCGGCGTCCCAGGCCGTGGCCACGCCGTCCGGGGTGGCGGTCTGCCACCAGCTGGAATACCGGGTCGGGGTGTAGAGCGCTGCCGCCGTCGTGCGCTCGGCTTGGAGGCGCTGGGTGGTGGCCCGGGCGTCGGCCTGGTCGGCGAGTGCAGCCTTACGGTCGGCGTGGGCCTGGCGGGTCAGCTTGACGTGCAGGATCTGGCCGGCCGCCATCGCGGCGGTGCGCACGGTGCCGCTGATGGCCTCGCCGGCCTCGCGCAGCGGATCGTCGACAGGCTCGGGCATGTCAGTTGCTCCTTTCGGTGGGGGGGCCGCTCCACACCGCGATCCACTCGGAAGGCAGGGGCGTGTGGGGGAGAGGCTTGAGCTTGTCCTTGTGCTTGCCGTCGCAGGCTTGGAAGGGGCCCCGCTCGGCGTCGGCGAGGACGCTGAAGCAGGGCTCGAAGTGGTAGGTCCACCAGGTGGACATGCCCGTGCCCGGCTCCATCCGGAGGGCCTCCCAGGCGTGCCACAGGGCCGTCAGCCGGGCGACGACCTCGGCGTGGCGCCACCACTCGGCGCACCAGCGCCGGCCACCCCCGTCCCGGCGCCGGATCAGCGGGGCAAGGAAGCCGGTGTAGAACGAGAGCAGGTCCGGGTAGTAGGACTCGCCCAGGCCGCCGGGCGGGGCGTCGGGCTGGTAGGGCGCGTCGGTCAGGGTCATGGGCGCCTGCGGCTTTCTCGTGAGGGTCCCCCCCGGCCGCCGTCGACCGGTGGGTCTGGCGACGGCCGAGGGGGTCTGCCATGTCGGGACCTGCGGACCTCAGAGCGCGGGCCCGGCCTGGGCGGTCGTCGCCATGGCCGGGACCGGCTGCTGGGCGGGCTGCTGGGCGGTGGGGGCGGCAGCCGGTGCCGCGTTGTTGGCCCCGCCCGGGAACGAGGCGCCCGCCAGGTTGGCGACCTGGCCCGCCTCGGCGGTCGGTGCCTGCCGGCCGACGGCGGCCTCCTGGGCCTTGCCGTTCTCCCGGGCGGACGGGGTCACCTTGACCGTGGCGAAGCGCAGAGAGGCGGCCACCTCCTCGGCCTGGATGTCGATGGCGGTGCGCTTGGAGTGGTCCTCGGTCTCGTACTGGCGGGACTGCAGGCGCCCGGAGACCACTACGTGGTTGCCCTTGCGGAGGGACTCGGCGACGTTCTCGGCGAGCTTGCCCCAGGCGTTGGCGTTGACGAAGTCGGTGGCTTCCACGCGCTCCCCGGCCCGGTTGAAGTACGACCGGTTGACCGCCAGGGAGAAGTTGGCGACGGCCTGGCCCTGGGGCGTGTAGCGCAGTTCGGGGTCGCGGGTGAGGTTGCCGGCGATGCTGACGTTGTTCATGGATTTCTCCTCGTGTCGTAGATGTCGATCAAACGATGTGTGCAGTTGCTGTCTTCGACCCGTACCTCAGGCGTCACTCCATAGGCGCCTCCTCGCTCAGCCAGTCGGGGTAGGGGATGAAGGAGGCAGAGTCGGATACGGGGTCCGCGGCGGAACCAGGCTCGAAGCGGGCGATGCTCGCCCGCACGGCCTCGGCGTGGGGCCCGGCCATCCAGGGCTGGGCGGCGACCAGCACGGGACGGGCGCCGGACATCAGCACGAGGGCCCGCCCGGGTGGCAGGGCGCCCAGCGACGCGACGTCGAAGACCTCTTCCCGGTGGTGCGCCAGGGAGGTGGACGGCCCCATGCGGTAGCTGTGCGAGCGGCTGCGCATCGGGCGGTCCCACTGTCCGCACAGGTCCGAGAGCGACTTCAAGAACTCGGTGTCGGCGACACCCCCGCCGTAGACCCGGAGGTTCACGGCACCCCACATTGCCCGCATGCCGTGCTGGCCCCAGGCACGGATCCCCTGGGACCAGGACTGCAGGATGATCACCAGCACGATGGCGCGGCTGCCGTAGTGGGAGACGATGTTGGGCAGCTGGTGCCAGCGGCAGATGTTGGCGGCCTCGTCGAGGATCGCGGTGAGCGGCACCGGCAGGCGGCCGCCCGGGAAGGTGGAGGCTCGCTCCTCGGCGGCCTCGAGGACCGCCGCGGTCAAAGCGGTGGTCAGCGGGGCGCTGGAGCCCTCCCCCTCCCGGCTGATCGAATACAGGGTGGCGTTGGCGCCCTCGACGAAGGCGTGGGGGTCGAAGGCGGGCCGAAAGCCGCCCGGGTCGGCGATCCAGGCGAGCACGTCGGGGTCGGCGGCCCAGGCGATGAAGGTGGCGGCGGTGCCGTAGACACCGGCCCGCTGCTTCTCGGGGAGGCGCTGGGTCATCGTGAGGCCCCGGTGCCAGATCCAGTCGCCGTACTCGGCGAGCAGCTCCCGCGGCATGTCGTCGTCGGGGTTGGCGACCCATTCGTACACGTCGGTGATCGGCCGGCGGCCCCGGGCGGCGGCGAGCAGGAGCATGGAGAGCAGCTCCTGGCCGGCCCGGTCGAAGTACGGGTCCGGGCGGGCATCCGCGTCCCGGCCGGAGGTCGCCCAGATGGTTGCCAGCTGGCGGGCGGTGCGGACGTTGGTGACGTAGCTGAGGGGGTCCCACCACCAGGTGGGCTGGCCGCCGGCGAGGGCCTGCGGGTCGAACAGCCAGATCGGGCCCCGATCGGGGCTCTCCCGCACCCCGCGGGTGGCGTCGACGATGTCCCTCTTGTTCGAGGTCACCACCACGGCGCCGGGGGCGGCCAATACCGCCGGTATCGCGGTCGAGGTGGTCTTGCCGGTGCGGGTGCCGGCGATGTGGATGACCTGGTCCTCCCAGGTTGCCCGCACCAGCTGGCGGCCGCCCGGCAGGACCTTGCCGATCGGCAGGCCGGGGGCGCAATACAGGTGGGCGGGCGGCTTGGTCGTGTAGCGGGCGATCTCCTGGGAGCGGGTGAGGTGCAGCGCCCGGCGGTCGACGTGGGTGGGGGGCTTGCGGCGGGCGAGCGCGCTGATCACCCAGACGCCGATCGACACGGCAAGGGTGCCCAGGACCGCGGCGTAGCCCGAGGCGGCGCCCGTCCAGGCGAAGCGGCCCCTCGCCAGCTGGGCGACGAAGACGATCGGGTTGGCGGTCGGCCGGGGGCTATGCGCGAAGACCGCGGCGAGATGGGCGGCCCCCATGGCGACGCCGACGGCGACGGCCATCAGGGCGGCGATGGCGCAGGCGGCGATCTCCTGGTCGGTTGCGACGGTGGTGCCGTGGGAGGAGTTCATGAGGACTCCCAGCGCTGGTTGGTATCGTTCAGGGCGAGCTCACGGGGGGTGAGCGCGACGCGGACAGGGATGCCCGGGCGGCCGCCGACTTTGATCAGGAAATGGCCGCGTCCGGGCGGGGCGACGTGGCGCTCGCCGGCGGTGTCCCAGGAGGGCGGGGAGGACCAGCCCGTCACCAACTCGGCTTCGGCGTCGGAGAAGCCGATGACTTGGCGGAGGTCGGCGATCTCGGCTGGCGGGACCGCTCCGACGATCTTCAGGGCGACGCGCTCGACGAAGCCCTTGGCTCGCAGCGCGTCCGCAGGGTCGGGGAAGGCGAGGAAGTCACTGACGCTGTGGGTGATGAGCAGCGTTCCGGTGCCGAGCGAGCGGTCCAGCCGGGTGAGCGCGTCGATGCGGGCGACCATGCCGGCGGCGCCGCTGCGCAGCACCCGCCAGAGCTCGTCCATCACCACCAGCCAGTTGCGCCGGGGCTGCAGGCCGGCCTCGGCGAGGGCGTGGGCAGCGGCAATGGCGCCGAAGCCCTCGGCCCAGGTGGCGAGCAGGGTGGCGGCCACCAGACGCTCGTCGGACTCGGCGATGCCCGAGATGTCGACACAGAACGGCACGGTGAGGTCGAGCTCGACCGTGGTGCGCTGGGCAAAAGACCGTCCCAGGGCGCCGTCGGTCAGCGCCCGAACGGACAGCTGGAGAGGGTCGACGGCAGCCCGGTAGCGGGGGTCCTCACCCCGCTCCAGCGTCAGAGCCCGCACCGGCTCGGGACCCTCCTCCAGGAGGGCGACGAGGTCGTGGAGGGTGGCATGCCCGGGGGGCAGCCGGTCGTCGAGGATGCTCAGGCACAGCGAGAGCACGGCCTCCTCGATGTCGAGGACCTGGCCGCGCCGGTTGAGGGCGATGAGCGCGCAGAGCACGTTCAGCCGGCGGCCGAGGATGTCGGCGGTGAGCTTGGCCCGGGCCTGGCCGGCCAGGCGGGCGGTGGCGGCGAGCCCGGCGCCGGGGTCGAGGATGTTCAGGCAGCCTTGCCCCCGGCCGAGCTTGACCACCTTGCCGCCCAGCGCCTCGATGAGGGGGACGTGCTCGCCCTTGAGGTCTCCGATGACGAACGGGTTGACCCCGAAGGCGGCCAGCCCCAGCTGCATGCGCCGGGCGACGGTCGACTTGCCGAAGCCCGGCAGGGCGATCAGCAGCCCGCTCGGGTTGGGGATCAGGCCGGCCCGCAGGAAGTGGCTGATCGGATCGCAGCACACCGTCTCGCCGGTATGCAGGTGCTGTCCGAGCGGCACGCCCATGCGGGGCGCCCCGGCGCCGACCGCGTAGGGCCATAGCCCGCATGCCTGCACGGTGGTGGCGCGGAACTCCAGGGCAGGCTCCACCAGGTGGGTGCTGCCCTGGGCCCGGCCAGCCCACCCGCGCCGTCCCGGGGTCGGGGGGGAGGTGGCACCCGCCATTTAGAGCAGCTCCTTGAACTCGGTGGGGATGCGGGTGTGGGCCGGCAGCACGAGCCCCAGGGGCAGGGCGGCGAGGAACGTGGTCGCCTGGCTGCGCCACGCCCGGCGGATGGTGAGCCGGCTGGCGGTGGCCAGTCCGTCCACCGCCGCCTCGGCGAGGGCGAGTGCCTCTCCGGTGGCATCGGGAGTGCGACGGCGCCGCACGGTGGCGGTGACGACCAGGCCGAAGCGCACGAGGCCTGCGCCCCGGGCGTGCTCGGCCTCCCCCTGCTGGGCCGCCCTGAGCTTGCCGAGCTCGGCGGCGTGCGGGATCTTGACCGAGTTGGCGCTGAACAGTGCGTCGCGGTGGTCCCGCTGTACCAGCGTGGCCGCCTGGCCGGGGCTGTAGGGCCGGAACAGGATCGTCACCCGCTTGCGGTCGACGTCGGGGTGGGGCGCGAGCACCGGTACCAGGACGTTGCACGGCACAGGCCCCTGGGGTGGGGCGGTCATCGCCCAGCTGACCGAGACGGCGCCGTCGTGGTGCAGCTCGCCCACGGTCTCGTCGAAGCTGACCGGCCCGCAGTCCTCCCAGGCCACCGACCCGGGCCCGGCCGCCTCGACGTCGCCGGCGGAGGTTGGGTCGTAGGCCGTGCGGATGGCGCCGGCGAGCTCCGCGACCGTCATCGGCCGGGCGGCGCCGGCGCCGGTTGCCTGCAGGGCGAGGCACACGCCAGGCAACCGACGGCCGACCTCGGCGGCCATGGCGGTCAGGGGTCGACGGCGGCCGGTGGCCCGGGGCGTGCAGGTCCAGGTGAGGGCGATGCGGGCGGTGGTGATCGCGGCGGTCAGCGGGTAGCTGCGGGCGATGTCCGCCATGACCACCTGGGCGAGCTGGGGCGCGGAGATGCTGACGTTCTGGTTCAGCTCGCTGGCCAGTCGGCCGCCGGGATCGGGGGCGGTCTCGATCGTCACCGAGGCGGCCACCAGCGAGGAGTCCTGGCCGAGCACCCGGAGGAACTCTCCCCAGCTGGCCACCCAGTGGTCGATCGTCGCGTCGTCGACGAGGCTGGCACCCTCCGGGCATGCCTGGATGACTGCGGTCACGTGGTGGGCGTGGGGGTGGTGCAGCAGGGCGAAGGGGTGGCCAGCGCTGTCCAACTGATCGGTGGCGGTGATGGCAGCCGCCAGACCAGGGAGGGACCAGCGCCCCGTCGGCACCCGACCGGTGGGGCCGGCGCGGTACAGGGTCTGTCCACCGTGGTGGGCGACCCGCCAGCTTGCCCGGGCGGTGACCCCCTGGAGCAGGCTGCGGTGGTGACGGTCGGTCAGCACCAGCGGGGCGATCAGCGCGGTGGCGCCGAGAGCCGTCAACAGGGCCAGCCTGAGGCTGAACGCCAGGCAGGCGATCACGCCGACCGCGGCGATGAAGAAGAGCACGGTCGGAGCGAGGCCGAGCTTGCCCAGGCCGGGTCGGCCGGGCGTGCGCCAGCCGCCATAGGTGCGGAACTCGGGTGCTGGCGCGGTTGTGCTGGTGGTCATCGGGCGTGCTCCTCTCCGGTGGCGTTGGTGGCGGCCCTGCTGGCGGTCGACAAGAGGTGGCCCGCCACCGAGGCGGCGGCAGCGACGGGTGCTGCGGGGCCGGCCGCTGCTGCCCCTGCCGCACCTGCTGCGGTGTTGGCGGAACCCGCCGCGGATCCGGGGGCGGGTGCCGCGCCGCTGCCAGCCGGGCCGGAGCCCGGGGGTGGCCCCGAGCCACCTGCGGTGGGAGCCGAACCGCTGGGGCTGGCGCTGTCCGGCTGGCCGCCGCCGCCAGCGGTACCGCTGAGGCCGCCGAATCCGCGGCCGCTGAGCGCCACGGCGCCGGTGGCCAGGACGGCGGCACCGGCGGCCACCTTGCCTGCGGACACGCCGCCGATGGCCGAGACCGCGGGCACCGCCAGTCGCATGAGGGCGGGCAGGGCCAGCACCGCCATCACGAAGAGCATCACGCCCTCGACGGTGGCCAGCCCGCTGCTGTCCTGCGAGAGGCTGAGGCGTAGCGCAGCGGCGTAGACAATGGAGGCGACCGGCTTGAAGAGCACGAAGGCCGCGAGCCAGCCCGTGGTCTTCTGGAACCAGGCCTTGCCCTGCTCGCTTCCGCTGGTGGCGGCAGCCAGGGGCCAGGTCCCGCCTAGGACGACGATCAGGCCCGCCCGGGCGATGAGCAGGAAGATCTGGATGAGGCTTGCGAGGATCGCGATGACCGCCAGGATCAGCAGGAGGCCGGCGGCGGGCAAGGCGGCGCTGGACAGAACGACGAGATGGCCGAAGTTGCCGGTCGTCGGCGTGGCGGCGTTGAGGATCCAGGTCGAGAAGGCATCGCCGGCTTTGAGGGCGACGTCGAGCAGGGCCAGCCCGCCGCCGCTGATCACCACCAGGCGGAACAGGGCTGCCGCGATCTCCTTGCCCGGTTCCACTCGCTGCTGCCAGGCCATGCGGACGGCGGCGGAGATGACCGCGACGGCGCCGGCGACGGTGGTGACGGGCATGAGCATCCCCTGCAGCCAGGAAGCGGTGCCGCCCGACACACCCGGCGTGGCGATGTTCGTCCAGCCGGTCACGACGTACTTCACGGACTGGTTGGCCGCGTCGGCCATGGCTCCGGAGATCGCTGAGAGGACGCTCGAGGAGGCCGCGTTGGCGACGCCGCCTGCCAGCGTCGACGCGACGGGGCACAGCCCTAGGGTGATCACGTCGGTCGCAGCCGAGCAGCTCATGGTTGCTCCCACACGACGTAGCCGACCAGGTTCGCCACCGCGCTCTGGGGCGAGGTGAGGCTGTTGACGCCGACCGGCACCAGGTGCCAGTCGCCACTCGTCCAGGCCAGGGTGGTGGCTGCCGCATAGAGCGTGCCGGCCTGGGTCCGGTAGACCAGGTCCACCACCGCCTGCCCCGGCGAATAGCTGAGGAGGTCGAAGCCGGCGACCTCGGCGAAGGCCTGGCCGGGATCGCTGGCGGTATCGGCCTGGGCCAGGGCGGTGGCGACCTGGGCCTTGATTGTGTCGGTGGTCGAGCTCGGGGCGAGGGCGGCCGCGGCAGCCGGCCAGCTGGCGGCGGTGGCGTCGGCCACCTGCTCCTGCAGGCGGACGGCAGCGATCAGCGCCCCCTCGGGGTCGTGGGCGAAGCAGCTGCTCGCCGTGGCGGTGACCTGGGCCGGCCCGGCGGTGGGGGATGCCGGCGCCAGTGCCCCGTCAATGACCGACCAGGTCGTATCCGAAGGTGCGCTGGTGAGGCTCGTATGGCGGGTGTCCGCCAGGGCGGGGCAGGCGTCGGTCTGCCCGGTCGCGGTGGCGGAGGGCGCCGGCTCGGCCAGGCTCGCTGCCTGGTTCAGGGCTCGGGCCCGCGGGCTTGGGCTGAGCACGAGCCATGCCGCCAGGACCGGGACCGCAGCAAGGACGACGACGGAGGTGATCAGCCAGGGGGAGAACCTGGTGCCGGCGCGGGTGCGGGAGCGGGAGCGCAACGGCATCAGGCGAAGGCCCCGACGATCGTGGCCGAGGCCCCGATGATGATCGTGGCGAGGATGGCCAGGGTGATGCCCCGGGTGTGCTCGCCGAGGCCGCCCCCACCACTGCGGTGGGAGATAGCCATGGCCACGGCGGCGCCGATCAAACCCATGATCGTGCCGCCGAAGCCGCCGTATTTGAACCAGGCGAGCAGGGTGTTGAGCTTGGCGACGACGTCGCTGGGCAGGGGGGCACCGCCGTTGCCGGTCGGGACGGTCTGAGCCGGGAATCCGGCGAGGTGCTGCATGAGTGCGACCAGGCTGTGCATGGTGGACGTGCTCCTTCGGTGGGGACGGTCAGGACACCTGCGCGACCCGCCAGGCTCCTCCCGGACCTGGTCGGGAAAGGGTGAGGAACTCGATGTCGAGGAAGGCCGTCCCCACCCAGCCGTTGCCGGCGTGGGGGGTGACGGTCACCGCGAAGGACCGGTAGGCGGTGGTGGCGGTGTCTTGGGGTGCGCCGGAGTCATGGGTCTGGACGACCTGGGCGGTGGTCGTGGCGTGGTGGGCCTGCCACAAGCTGAAGGTCGTGGCGGGCAGTGTCTGGCCGCTAGGCGCGATCTCGGCGGCCAGGAAGGGGGTCATCAGCCCGGTAAGGCGGGCCTCCGCGGCGGCTTCGCTCGGAACGACCGCGGTGTCAAAGGTCCAGCTGTCCCGAGCGAACACCGCTGCGACGGCGGTTGGGTCCGTAGGATCGACACCAGCGAGCAGTCCCTGGGCGCCGGGAGCCACCGGAGCGTCAGCGACAGGAGGCACGGCCTGCGGCTGGGGGGTCGGGGCGGTCCGGCCAGACGGGATAGGTCCGGGGCTCTCCGGCGCCTCGGCGTCACGGCGTTGCGGCGAGCGGCAGGCGGACAGGGCCGACAGGCCGAGGCTCAGTGCCACGACCAGCGCCCCAGCTTGCTGACGCCGGGGGTTCACTGGTACCGCCTCACGGTGTAAGCGATCCCGGCGAAGTCGCTGAGGGGTTGCACGCGGACGCTGGATCCGGTGTGCGGCGCGGCCACGACCTGGCCGTCACCGACGTAGATGACGATGTGGGAGTAGTCGCCCGGGCCGTCCAGCTGCAGCGCTACGACGTCGCCCGGCTGGATGGCGGCCAGCGGTATCGGCTGGCCGAGGGTGGCCTGCAGCTCCGAGGAGTGGGGGAGCGCGACGGCGCCGTGGGAGGCCTGGTAGACGGCGTACATGACGAGGCCGGAGCAGTCGAAGCCCGCGGGGCTACCGGTTGGCCCGGTATAGGAACCACCGCCCCAGACGTAGGGGGTACCGATCCATGCTTCGGCGGCCGCAACCACTGCCTGGCCGAAGGGGGTCGCGGTCGCCACGACGTAGGTGGCGGCCAGGGCCTCGACCTGGTTGACGTACGCGCTCACCGCGGGGACCGGCGGGATGCCCCCAGCGGCGGCCACAGCTTCCGGGGTGGCGTCGTACGCGGCGAGCAACAGGGAGAGGAGTGGGGTGCCGCTCCGCGTGGCGGTGGAGGCCTCGGCGCCGGCGAGGGCGCAGTCGTAGCGACCGAGGGCCATAAGGGCGTCCGCTTCGTCCATCGGACTGGGCTGCCCGTTGTGCTCGTCGTCCTGGCCGTACCTCGACCAGATGCCCGGGCCCAGCTGGGCGATGCCCCGGGCGGTGGAGGACGCCTCCTGGGCGTTCCACCCTGAGGCGACCGCGACCTGGGCAGCGATGACCGACGCCGGCACCGCCGGGCACAGCGATCCCGCCCGTATCACCCAAGGAGCCAGCGCAGCATCCGGGACCGCCGTCGGCGTCAGCGGCCCAACGAGGAGCGCCGTCCCCGGAGCGGACGCCGGGCTCGGGGAGGCGGCACCGATCAGCAGTCCCCCGATCGTGAACGTCGCCACGGCCCCAGCGGCGACCCCCGCCACGACGCCTGCGCTCACCGCCGTCTCCGGCGCTTCCGCGGTGGTGGGGGAGCGGGGAGGCGCAGCTGCGCCTCGACCGTGGCTTGCAGGTGGTGGCCGGCGGCCAGCGACAGGCCGTAGGTCCGAAGACGCGGGCCGCATCCCTCCGGTCTGCCCATGAGGCACCAGAGCAAGTGCTCCTCGGCGTAACCCTGCTGCGCGGTATCCGGGATGCGGCGAACGTAGTTGCGCGCGGCGGTGATCTGCCCCCGCGTTGGCAGGTCGGCAGGGACAGGCAAAGCACTCTCCACGGGTTGCTGGCCCCCATCGACCTGGGGGAGGCGGATGGCGATGGCGCACACCGGCGCTTGGCACGACCAGCTGCACGCGAGGCAGCGCAGCGTGAACCCGGTGCCGGCGCTGGTGCTGACCGGGCCCGTGCGCAGGTAGCACTGGGTTGGAGCAGTGTCTTCGGTGGAGAGATCCTCGGCGAGCGCGGGGCTGGCCTGCGACATCACAGAGTCACCCAGTGGCCGCACTCCGGACAGGCGGCCCAGCTCCTGGTGCGGCGGTCCAGGCGGAGGCTGGTGGGCTCCATCGTGGCACCACAGATGCAGGTGACTCGGCGGGAGGACAACCGGTCGGCCAGCTGCCACCCGCCGCCCTGCAGGGCGGCGAGAACCGTGGGGAGTGCCTCTCGCTCCGGGCAGTGCAGGCCGGGCAGGCGGCAGGGGTAGCCACACCTCCCGGTGCGACGCTCATAGATGATGGCGACGTTCAGCGCGGCTGCTGTGCAACGGTGCAGATGCCGGAGGCCGACGACATCCAGGAGGATCCCGCTCGCATTGAGCTCGTCGATGGCGGCGGCCAAGGCTCGGTGGGCGTCGGCCATCGCGTGATCCATCGTGTCGTCGAGGTGGTGGCCGGTGATGTGGCTCGGGGGGTCGAGAAGTGCTGCTCGTGAGGCCATCGGCTGTCACTCCCTTCCTGGTGCCCGGTGCCGACGGAAGCCGGGGATGGCCGGGCGGACCAATAGGGGACAGCGTGGAAGGGTGCACTTTGCTCAAATGCTTGCTGGCGGCCTTACACGCGAAAAAAACTTCTTGCTCAGCGCAAAGAGTTGGGTGCGAGATGGCTGGTTAGATCGCTTTGCCGGGCTGCAAGGCGGTGCAAGATCCGCGGTCAGCCGTCGCCGGGGGAGTGAGAGGCAAGGAGTCCTGGGCGGATCCGGGGGCCAATGATTGTGCCGTCAGGAGACGGGACGAGGCTGTGCTTCACACAGGAGGTGGACACCGCACGGAAGGCTTGCTTACATCCGCATTTGGGCGGCCACCGTCGGGGTTCCCCGGAGCCGGGGGCGCGGGGTTCCGGGCCTGGGAGAGTGGGAGGCCTCGCCGGGGGTGACAGGTGAGGGTCCCTGGCGACGAGCGGGTAACGGGCACAGGGATGTCTCGATCCCGAAGGGTTTCCTACCGAAGCGTCGCCGAACGTGCCTCTCCGTGGCTCTGAGCAGGGGGCGCTTGGCTGGTTCGGGGGAGATGAGGAGGAGGGGTTCGTGAATGCGCGTGGAGGTCCGCTGGTTGCTCATGCGGGTCGCCCTGCAGGGCTAAACGTAAGGGGACCCGCACGGCGCGGTGGGAACTGGCTGCCTCAAGCCGGGGTGCGAATGCCATGGCCACGCATCCCATGGGTTGGCACGGCCAGAGGTCTGTGGGCGGGCGCTACTCGTTGGCCACGGGCGGTTCGATCGGTTTGAACGTGGACAGGAACGCTCGGAGGCCTCGTCGCTTAAGCTCCTCGCCGGCGGCCATGCAGAGCTTGCACTCGAGCCAGGCCCAGGCCGTGCGGGCACCTATCCTCGGGCTCGTCGGCCGCGGGTGAGGGAGAGCGGCGGCTGGCAGACAACTCGTTGCGGATCTCGGTGGCGCGGTTGACGCACCACAGACCGATGTCAGTCGTCTGCCGGCCGGCCGGATCCTCCAAGAGCGTGCGCAGCTCGTCGAGCACCTGGGTTGTCACGGCTTGGGGGAACCCGAGGCGGGCGAGTGCTTGGGCGATTTGCTCGTGGACCTCTGACCGGCTTGGGGGGTCGGGGACAAGCGTGGCGTCAGGCACGCGTTGCGTCGTGATCCAGTCCTCGATGTCGGAGCCTGTCCACACCGGCCCCATGGCGAGGCGGGCCGTGGGGTCAGGTAGCTTGCCCCGGCGGTACCACTGGGAGATCGTGCCTCTCGGGCGCCCGGTGGCGGCGGCAAGCTCCGCGATGCCAAACATCTGAGGCTTGGCCATTGTTGTCACCGGAGATTACAGTGTTACCACTGGCGACAGCCCGGCGGCGAGTCTGCCGACGATGCCACGCCTCATCGGCAAAGACCAGTCAAGGACGGAGCGGTCTGGCGACCGAAGGCGTTCGCTTAGTCTTGGCACCTGCAATGGCAAGGCGATGCGTGACGAGAGTGGGAAAACCGACTACCGTCTGTCGAAGGCAACGCCGAGGGCGGGGGAGCGATGGGCGATCATTCAGCAATCGAGTGGACGGACGCGACCTGGAACCCGGTGACGGGGTGTGATCGGGTTAGCGAGGGCTGCGTAAACTGCTACGCGCTGAACCTGGCGAAGCGTCTGAAGGCGATGGGCAACCCGCGTTACCAGACGGACGGCAACCCCAAGAGCAGTGGCCCTGGGTTCGGGTTGGTCCTCCACGAGGACGTGTTGCCGTTGCCCCTGAGCTGGCGCAGCCCAAGGTTCGTCTTCGTCAATTCGATGAGCGACCTGTTCCACCCGAGGGTCCCGGCAGAGTTCATCGCCAAGGTGTTCGGGGTCATGGCGGAGGCTGACCAGCACACCTTTCAGATATTGACGAAGCGGCCGGAGAGGATGGCGGCGGTGCTCAAGGACGTGCGGCCGATCCCCCTTCCGAACGTCTGGCTCGGAACGTCCATAGAAGCGGACCGTTTCGCCAGAAGGGCTGATGCCGTGAGGGAGACGCCGGCTGCGGTGCACTTCCTGTCGCTCGAGCCCTTACTCGAATCGCTACCCAGTCTTGACCTGAGCGGCATCGAATGGGTCATCGTCGGCGGCGAGTCGGGTCACCACCACCGACCGGTCGACCTGGCTTGGGTGAGGGATCTGCGAGACCGTTGCGTGGAAGCCCGGGTCCCCTTCTTCTTCAAGCAGGTGGGAGGCCGAACGCCGAAAGCCGGGGGTCGTGACCTCGATGGCCGTACCTGGGATGAGATGCCCGACAGGACAGGGCTGGTTGCCAGTGCCAGGTGAAGGGAAGGCCCAACGGACCTGGGGGTACTGGACGCAGGCGAAACTGCAGATTCTTGAGCGCTACCTCAAGGCTTTCGCAACTGCGTCCAAGGGTGCCGACGAGCGGGTGTACCTCGACGCCTTCGCTGGCGAGGGCTTCGGCATCGATCGCGTGACCGGGGAGCAGTTCCAAGGTTCGGCCCGGATTGCACTGAATGTGGCCGATCCAGCGTTTACCCGGCTGCGGTACTTCGAACTTCCCGAGCGGGCGAAGGCCCTTCAGGACCAACTGCAGCAGGAGTACCCAGGCAGGGACATCCGCGTGTACGGCGGGGACTGCAACGAGGCGATCCCGCTGGCGTTGTCAGATCTCAAGGATGTCCGATGGGCCCCGACGTTCGCTTTCCTGGACCCCGACGGCATGGCCTTGCGATGGGGGACGTTGGAGCATCTGGCGGACCACCGAACGGGGAACCACAAGGTGGAGCTGTGGATGCTGTTCCCCACCGGAGGCCTGCTTCGAACCCTGACGTTACGCGGGGAGCCATCCGAGGCTGACCTGGCAAGGGCCACGAGACTCTTTGGCTCCGACCAGTGGCAGGCGATCTTTGCGGCCCGCCGGCAAGGGCTGATCGAAGGTGCCCAGGCTCGCGCTGGCTATCTCAACCTAATGCGTTGGCGCCTTGAGAGCGTGCTGGGATACGCCCAGACCCACCCCTTAGAGATCCGAAACCTGCAGGGGGTACCGATCTACGACATGATCTTCGCCACAGACCACTCGGCTGGCACGGCGATCATGAGCCATCTTTATGCCCGGGCTGCTGACGAGATTCCGGCGATGCGCCAAGCGACCCGTGACCAGAAGGCCGGTGTGTTGCGGCTGTTTGACCTCGGCGAGGTTGAGGCCTCGCCCGGGTATACGTACGAGAAGCCGATCTCACCGGACGCATTTCTCTAGGCGCGCCAGAGTGATGGGGGGACGAACTCAGGTTGGCGGTGCCATCTTTGCCCGCGCGTTTCCGAAACGGGCTGGGACCACGGGGTCCCTGCCTGAGGACCGCCAGAACGGTTGGGGACAGTGAAGGTTCGAGATGTGATTCGGATGACGGATGAATTTGAGGTCGACCGGGTCGGGAGCCAAGGGGGTCACCCCGCCGGCCTAGCCGGTTGATGGACGTCTGGGAACTCGTTGGAGCCGTCGGGTCGGTGACCGCGGCAGGGGTAGCCGCCTGGGCGGCACACCAGTCGCGCTCCTCCGCGCAGGAGGCAAATGCTGCAGCCAAGACGATGGCTGCGATTGAGCATGACCGTCGGCACTCGGAGCTGTGCCCCCGTTTCCGGCTCTCCTGCGAGCCCGGTCCACCGGGCTCGGTTGTGTTGCGGCTACACGTCCGGCTTCTTGGACCTCCCGGCCTGGACCGGCTCGACGGCTTAACCGTAGCGGTCAGGGACGATCACTTTGGTCGGGATGAAGGCCCACTCCTTACGCAGCTGACTAAGGACCAAGTAAGACAGCAGGTTTGGGGGCCTTACCGAATTACACCCCTCACAGGCTCCCATGGAGCGCTGGCGGACGCTACTGGTCGCACCCTCGCTTACAAAGGGCACTTGCCGCTCGGGGAGGAGTTACTCCTCCAGCTTGAGAACACGCCGCCGCCGCCTTGGTCCCAGATGACGCCCCAAGACTGGCGACGTGAGCAAGGCACGGTGATTCGACTTGCCCTCGAGGCAGAGCACACTGGCCATGGCGCATGGACCGTGCCTTGTGAGATTGACGTCGCCGATGGCACCGCTCTTGTGGTGGTGCAGGCACCGAGTCTGTAAAAGGTCTGGAGTTTCTATCAATGCTGTAGCATCGGCGAACAATCCTCACCGCGCAAGCCTTTGCGGTTCATGACACGATCCTCGGTGTGAACCGCCCTTGGGGGACAGCTACCGACCACAGGAGAGGGTGCCTGGCGTGACAGTGGCACGAAGCAAGGAAGAGGGACGCGCAGCCGTCGACATACTGACGCGCACTTTCGCTTCGAACGTTCCATACTACAAATCATCGGCTTACTCGGAGACCGCAACTCGCAATCAGTTCATTGACCCGCTCTTCGAGGCTCTCGGGTGGGATGTGGGTGACCGCCAAGGTCTGGGTCCGCGGCGCGACGTCCTGGTCGAAAACCGCCAACAGACAGAAACCAGTGCCGCGGGTGAAGAAGATTGGGATGTAGACCTCAGCGAGGATGAAGTCGCAGAGCGTACGCCCACGAACCTGTATCCTGACTACGTTTTCCGGGTCGACCTACGTAATCGACTGGTAGCTGAAGCAAAAAAGCCGAGTGTGGACCTACAGCACCGGGCGCCCGCCTTCCAGGCGAAATCCTACGCCTGGACCATGCGACTACCGTTGGCCATTCTCACCGACTTCGAGGAGCTCCGCGTCTTCGACGCTCGCTATCGCCCGAGCTTCGGTCAGCCCAATAGCGGCCAGGTCCCGGGATTGGATCTCCGATACGACCAGTACCTCGACGCGTGGGACAGGATCTGGGAACTCCTTTCTAGAGATGCCGTGGTGTCAGGCAGCCTTGAGACCTTTCTGGCGCAAAATCCCACCCGTGGCGCTTCCGCAGTGGACCAAGCCTTTCTTGCTGACCTGGCGGACTGGCGTGTGGAGATCGCCACCGATCTCAAGGCTCGCAATGCTGATCTCGACCGATGGGAGATCGCTGAGGCCACGCAGCGAATCCTGGATCGTGTCGTGTTCATACGCGTAATGGAGGACCGAGGAATCCTCAATGAACCCATACTTCGTCGACATGCTCGGCTCAGCGACTCGTACCGGCGGCTGGTCCCCACATTTCGGCATTTGGACGCCGTATACAACGGGCAGCTATTCGCCAACCACTTCTCTGAACGCCTCGATATCGCCGACGGAGTATTCCAGCGCTTGGTGGAAAGCCTCTATTACCCCCACTCTCCCTACCGGTTCGATGTGGTGGCCGTGGACCTGCTCGGAAGCATCTATGAGCGGTTTCTTGGTCAAGAGATCACCATTGACCAGCAGGGACGGGTCCAAATCGAAGACAAGCCCGAGGTCCGCCATGCCGGCGGCGTCTATTACACGCCCCGATGGGTGGTGGAGCGAATCGTTCAAAGCGCTCTGGCTCCTTTGGTGGAGGGGAAAACGCCTCGGGCGGTGGCCAACATCAAGATCGTCGATCCCGCCTGCGGGTCCGGCGCTTTCCTATTGGGCGCGTTTGACTACCTGGTGGATTGGCACGAGCGGTACTATGAGGCCCACCCGGACGAGAACCAGCAGGGCCATTTCACGACGACACTCGGCGAGCGACGCCTGACAGCTGAGACAAAAGCGAACATAATCGCCAACAACCTATTCGGAGTCGACATCGACGCCCAGGCTGTCGAGGTCACCCAGATGAGCCTTTACCTAGCCTTGCTGCAGAACGAGAACCTTGCCACCCTGCAAGCGCAGTTGCGGCTTGAGGTAACGGCCTACTTGCCGAAGCTTGACCGGAACATTCGATGGGGGAACTCCCTGCTCGGGGGGGAGGATCTGCCAGAAAACGTCCTCTTTGGGAGCGAGGAACTTCGGCGCCGCGTCAATCCATTCGACTGGCGAGATGAGGGAGGCGGATTCGGGGCGATCTTCGCCCGACGGGGCGGGTTCGACGCCGTGATCGGCAATCCGCCGTACACGAGAGTACAGGTACTTCGGCGCTTTCGCCCGGAAGAGACCAGCGCTTACCAGGCGAAGTACCGGTCCGCATCTGAGGGCTCGTTTGACATCGCATCTCCTTTCATCGAGCGGGGACTCGAAATGCTGCGTCCGGATGGTCGGCTCGGGTTCATCGTTTCCCGCCAGTTCTGTGAGACCCAGGCCGGCCGCCCACTTCGACAACTCCTCTCTGAGAACCGCCTAGTTCAGGAGATCGTGGACTTCGGTTCAGGATTGGTTTTTGAGGGGGTCAGCGCCTATACGGTCCTGTTAGTGGCCGGAAGGAGCCCATCGCGTTCTTGGCGCCTCACTCGTGTACCGCCCCCACCTAGCGCGAGGGGGCTTGCAGCCGCAGCGGCCCAGGGGAGTCAGCTCACGGGTATGCGTCCGGCATCGATACTCGAATCGTCCGAGTGGACCCTGGATCTGCCAGCCGAGGCCGAACTCCTGAACCGACTGGCACTGAGTCATCCAACTCTCGCCGAGGTTTGTGGGAACGTTGTGTTCCAAGGGGTGGTCACCGGCGCTGACTACGTTTACCGACTCCGGGACCTTGGGCCACACGCTGATCCCACTTTGCGACGCGTGTCTCGTCGCGACACGGGTCTTGAGGGGGTCATCGAGAACGAACTACTTCGGCCCGTATATGGAGGTCGGTCCGATATTCGGCGGTTCTCAGCTGCCGAGGCGACTGAGGTTCTGCTGCTGCCCTATCTGCGCCCAAGAACCGGCCGGCCATTTGTCCTCATGTCGCCCACCGAAATCAGTTCTCGCGTTCATGGGCGAAGTTGGCTCCTTCACCACGAGCAGGAGTTGCGGGCCCGCAGAGGGGATTGGCATGACAGCAATTGGTGGGGGTACAGCCGACGGCAGAATCTTGAGCGGTTCATGGATCCCAAACTTCTCGTACCCTACATGATTGATCATCTTTGTGCTTATCTCGATCCTGACGATCATTTCTTTGTGAACGTGACTACTGGCGGCTACGGCATTCCGGCGGGAAACCTTCCCGACCCCGCATTTGTGTGCGCCCTTCTGAATAGTCGGTTGCTATCTTGGGCCCTCCGCAGGTACAGCCGGGCATTCCGGGGAGGGTGGTTCGCTGCGAGGAAGGGGAACCTGGTGCGTTTGCCGATCGCTGAGGCCGACGACGCCCACCGATCGGAGGTGGTGGACCTTTACGATCGGTGTGTAGAGACTCTCGCAGCCATGAGCCAAGCACGGGGTGAGACGGCTCGTGACCTTGCCCAGCGCTCCTACAACGAGGCAACCCGAAGATTCGACAGCGCAGTCGAGCACCTGTATGACTTGACACCTGAGGAGATCCAGCTCCTAGCCGTCGCCGGCTAGGATTATTTCCGCGCTCGATTGCCTCTTGTTCTAGAGGGCTTCGGGAGGCAGGGGGGGCGACCTAAACGTCGGCGACGCGTCATTGACCTTCACTGACGAATCTAATCCAAATCTCCTGAATTTCGGCGATCGGAATCATCACACGTTGCCACCCGTCCACGTCCTCAGGCGCCCCGGCCTGTGAATACCGACGGAGGGCGCCCTGAAGAATCAAGTGACCCCAGTCTCGGCTCCCATGTGGATCAACGCCAAGGGCTTTGCCGCAAATCGCTTGGCCATTGGCCATGCGCACCGTTAGGTAGGGGTAGGGGTTCGAAGAAGGTTCGACCTTGCCAAAGATGCCCTCCCAGAGCGTGGGATCGTTGGACATCGAAGTTCGCAGGCCCTTTGGCCGTCTAACAGAAAGACGAGCCGCCAGGAGCGAAAGCAGACACGCAAGCGCAAGTTCGAGTAGCACTGTTCGAACGATAAGGCGGTAGTGGGTCGAGAGATAGGGAGCAGCGTTGCTAAGCCAACCGCCTGGATTCGGCATTGAGGCGGGCCAGTATCCGCGCAGCGCGGCCAGGATGATTATCGAGACCAACGAACAAGCCGTGCCGGCGAGAAGAACCGAACTAACCTCGCGGAAGTTGCTTCGCTGGACCGTAGGGCGTCTGGTATCCCTAATGAACTCGAACAGCAGCCCCGGCACAACCAGGAGGAGAAATGCCAGGAACGTTGCTACGGTTGACGGGACCAACTAGCTTTTGGGTGTTCCATCCCCGGAGGCGATCGGGGTCGTCGCTGCTTGTGCGCCCGCCGGTTCGGATGCTCGAACCTCAGCCACAGGGCCACCCGCTGGACGAATGGCCTCAAGTGCAACGAGCTGCGGTTCGAGCAACGGTGCGTCGATCCAACCCGAACCGGTGATGCTTTTCCCGACGTCCGGCTGTTGTACAGCTGTGTTGTTTGAGGCCGGGGCGGGGCCCGGCTGACGATCTTCTGCCATGATTTCTCCTCCTCGGAAGTGGGTCAGCAACGACGATACATCAAACGTCCGTTCGGTCTCGGTATTTAGGGATCCCGCTCCCACGACTGTTAGAATCGACATAATATTCGTTCGTACCACTAATAGCCCGCAGGTCCGTAAGGCTGGTTAACGGGGCCTTTATCGCTCCGGAACGGGGTCGGGACCAGAGGATCCGGGTGGCTCGGGATAGGGTCCCGGCGGCTGCCACGGATGGGGGAGGGGGCGCTCACGTTCGGTGCCGGGCGCCTGCTGGTCTGCAAGGGCCTCAAGTTCGGGGAGAGCCTCGCGGTCGGACGGGCGGTTGGCAACACGCTTGGAGGCAATGATGTCCGCGAGGGCAGCCACGTAGATGGGATGCCGTTAAGACTCGTGTCACCAGGGGCAACTCACCTCACACCGGGAAGTCTTCGATAACCGCCTGGTACTTCTCCTGGGCCTAGATCGTGCAGCCGGCGACGATGTGCTTCTCGGCCCGGCCCCGGAGGACGTCGAACCGATTCAGGCCGGCCTCAGGGCTGGATGGGATCCCGACCAGCACGTCGATGTCGCCGGCGCTCGTCCGCCACGTCGTCACCACACTGTCGTGGAGCAGGTGGGCATCGACCGCGGGGGGTTGGACTCCTGGGCGCACACGGAGCTCAGCGTTCAGCTCCTGAAGAGCGTCGACCAGCCGACCGAGGTTGGCGAGGTCCCACGCGGCACAGAGGTCGAAGTCCATAGTCGGACGGCTGGCGCCATGAAGGAGGGCACCCAGGCCGCCGACCAGCACGTAGGCCACGCCGTGCCGATCGAGGACTTGAACGATCCGGGCTTCGTCGAACCGGGGTGCGTCGGGCGAACTCACTGCTGCTGTTGGCGGCGGCGGTGCTTGTCCACCCATGCGGCGATCTCGTCATCGCTTGCCACCTCCCAAACTCCGTCAGGGCCGATGGCAAGCACGCAGCGGTCGTCGTCTCGCGTAGGCCGAGCGCGTTTGTTCACGAGGTCGTTGAACTCCTCGGCAGACCAGGTTTGTTGTACCGGAGGCTCCGGTGCAGGCATTCGGGCTCCCTCCTCGTGTCTAGCCTACGTCGGCAGTCGGCTCTTGATCCGGGCTCCGTGTGTAGTCCGATGATTCTGGACAGCCGTTCCGGCTGAAAGTGGACACCCGTTCCGAATGATTCCGGACACCTGACCCCCTGGCGGAGTAGCGCTACTGACGTGTGTGTTGCCTGGAGGTCCGTGGCTGGGCATCACCTCTCTTCCGCGGGCTGGTCAGCGTGTGCTGCGGTGGGTGGACTGAAGGCTACTGGATCGGGTTTTCCACCACCTCCGGCTTCGACCTGCGCAGGGAGGGGCCCTTCAGGGCGATTCGGTGCGAGGCCTGCAGAATGCGGTCCAGGACGGCCTCGGCCAAGGTAGGGTCCGCCATGGCGGCGTGCCAGGCCTCGACGGGGAGCTGGCTGGCGACGAGGGTGGAGCGGCGTTGGGAGCGATCCTCGATCACCTCGAGCAGGTCCCTACAGGCCTCCACTGGGGCCGGGGTGAGCAGGAAGTCGTCGAGCACCAGCAGCGACACCCGGCTGAAGGAGGCCAGCAGCCGGCTGTAGCGTCCGTCGGCTCGCCCGACGGCAAGGTCGTCGATCAACCGGGGGACCCGCACGTAGAGGGCACTATGGCCCGCCCGCAGCGCGGCGTTGGCCAGGGCGCACGCCAGGTAGGACTTGCCGACGCCGGTGGGGCCGGTGATCACCAGGTTGTGGTGGGCGGCGACCCAGCCGCCCTGCGCCAGTGAGGCGACACCGGCACGGTCCATGCCCCGGGGGGCACGCCAGTCGATGTCTTCGAGCGCCCCCGGGTAGCGAAGCCTGGCCGCCTTCAGCCGGGTGGCCAGCCGGCGGCTGTCCCGGGCGTCGGCCTCCTTGTCGACGAGCAGGCCCAGGCGGTCCTCGAAGGGGAGCCCCTCGAAGGTCCCGGGCATGGCCAGCTGGTCGGCCAGTCCGGTGGCCATGGTGGACAGGCCGAGTGCTGTCAGCTTGTCGATGGTGGGGTTGGTCAGCATGGGCTTCAGGCCTCCTGCCAGTAGTCGGCACCACGCAGGTTCTCGTGGGCGGGGGGTGGGGGTGTGGGGGACGTGCCCGGCAGCGCCAGCCGGTCGAGGTTCTCGGCCAGGATCGACTTGACCGAGGTGTAGCTGACCGCCCCGCAGGCCAGCGCCCGGCGGCAGGCGGCATCGACCCGTTCGTTGCCGTAGCGCCGGGCGAGGCCCATCAGTCCCAGGCAGGCCCGGTAGCCCTGCTCAGGGTGGGCCTTGGTGGCGAGGATCTTCTCCACCACCGCTGCGGTGTCGGCGCTGATGGTGCCGGCCCAGGACACCAGGCGGCTGGGGGTCCACTCCAGGTGCGCCCGGTGGCTGGCGGGCATGTGGTCGGGGTCGGTCACGTAGCGCCGCCGGCCGTACTCCCGGACGTGGCTGGCCACCCGGTGGTTCGCCTTGAACACCTCGACGGTGGAAGCGGTGGCCCGCACCTCGAGGCGCTGACGCACCAGCCGGTACGGGACCGAGTAGCAGCGGCGGTCGAACTCCACGTGGTAGTCGATGTTGGCGGTCACCTTCTTCCAGGCCGCCAGCTCGTAGCGGGTCGCTGGCAGCGCTTTGAGCGCCGGGGCCTCGAGCTCGGCGAAGAGGTCCGCCCGGCTTGCGGGCTCCCCACGGAAGGCCCGGGCGTTGAGCTGGGCGGTCTGCTCCCGGATAGCGGCGTTGAGCTCGGCGAGGGAGAAGAACTGCCGGTGGCGCAGCGGAGCCAGCACCCAGCGCTCCACCGACAGCACACCCGCCTCCACCGCGGCCTTGTCCCTGGGGTGGGCGGCCCTCGTGGGCACCACGACGGTGCCGACGTGCCGTGCCAGCTCCAGGTAGGAGCGGTTCACCTCGGGGTCGTAGTAGCAGGCCCTGGTCACCCCGGACTTCAGGTTGTCAGGCACGGTCAGCTCGGCGACGCCACCGAACGCCTCCCAGGCATGCACGTGGGCCATCAGCCAGGAGCCGAGGTCCTGGCTGCGGGTGGCCTCCACGTGGAGCATCCCGCTCATGCCGAGCACGGCCACGAACACCTCTGCGGCGTGCACCTCGCCGGTGGTGGGGTCGGTCCAGTTCGCCTTGTCGCCGGAGAAGTCCACGAACATGCGCTCCCCGGCCTTGTAGGTCAGGCGCATCACGACGTCCTGGCCGCCCAGCCAGGCCTGGTAGTGGGCGCAGTACTGGCTGTAGCCCCAGGCCTCGGGGTGGATCCCCCGCCACTCCAGCCACAGTAGGCGCAGCGTCACATGGCGCCCACCCTTCAGTTCACGGTGGACCTGTCGCCAGTCCGGCACCGGCCGGCGTGACGCCAGCCCTGGGGTCGGCTCGGGGAACAGCCTGGCCTCCAGGGCTGCATCGTCAAGCCCTTCGGGCAGCGGCCAGGAGACTCCTGCCGCCTCCGCCCGGGCCAGGTACTCATGAACCGTCGACTTGCCCGCCCCGATGCTGGCGGCGATCCTCCTTGTGCTCATCCCTGCGGCACGCAGCCGCAGCACCTCTTCGATCTTGCGCATGGGTAGCCTCTTCCTGGGCACGCCTGGTCCTCCTTCGAACGGCAACTGGGGAGTCGCCATTCAAGGGGACCGCGTGCCCGCCTTGGTGGATCTGGACCAAGGCGCTACCCCG
>DASTWV010000035.1 GCA_035765775.1 Actinomycetota bacterium
CCCCGGGAGGGGACCTCAAGGTGGATTTCGGACGGACCTCAGACGGTTGGGCAGATCTGCTGGCCACCGCTGGGCAGTTTTCGTGGCCGCCAGCGGGCAGGTTCGTGGCCGTCTACGGGCAGTTTTTCATGGCCGCTAACACAGCTGTGCGTGAGGAATCGTCGGTTGGTTAGGCCAGTGAAGCTGCTCGCCACCCTCGAGTCGTACCGTCGCTCGGAATCCGCCATTCACCCTGGTGATAGTGGCCGACCAGCCGGGGCCACTGCTTGCGACGGATTGGCCTGAGGAGTCTTCTCGCCAGCGCAGTTTCGGCATGGTTCGCCCCAAGACAGGCTGGGGCCGCACGTGTCCAGACGAGTCGCGGGGCCGATCACTCTTCGGGGGCGACCGCGGCGAATCAACTAACAGAGCCTCGAAGTCCTGGCCCTCTGTCTCTGTCAAGGCTTCGTACAGTATCCGGAGATCGGAGCTGCGCACCTTGATCCAGCCACCAAGGGTCCTCAAGTACGGAAGTTTGCCGGCGGCGGCGTACCGGCGGATGGTCTTTGGGGTCACATGCAGGATACGGCTGGCCGTGGTGGCTGATACCCAGCCATCATCCGCGTCGACTTGATCGGTCACCCTCTCAGTTTGGCTCCTTGTCAAGGGCTCCAGAACAGCCCTTCGATACTTCGTGGCGCCTGGGTTTGTGAAGGGGACTCAGGTACGTACGAGGGAAGCCTTAGTGGCGGAGGCAGCAGGCTCACCTAACCCTTCATCGGCGATTTCAGCCCCTGCACTAGCTCCGCCGGGTCAACATCAAGACCCACCGCCAGCTTCAACAGGTTGTGCAGACTGACGTTCCGGCGTCCCCGCTCGACCTGGCCAAGGAAGGTCCAGTGAACGCCAACGCGGTCCGCTAACGCCTCCTGACTGAGTCCGAGCGCTTGGCGTCGTTCCCGGACGCGCTGGCCGAGGACTCGGGTGGCCGGGGACAAGGGTTCGGGCATGGCCCAACCCCATACGTCTCGTCTCTATGCGTCCAGAGCGTCTGTATCCTATGGAACTAAGTCCCAATCCTTTGCGTCCTACTTCTGGTATCCTCGCTCCCCCATAGGGGTGGAACGGCGTATTTAGGGCGAACCCGGTTCCTCCACAGCTCGGTTAGGTGCGGCCAGAGATGAACCAGACGAGACGAGTCGATCGAAGGCACCTGAGAAGCTTCGGCCGAAGCCAGGTACAGGGGCCATATCGTCGCGAGGGGTTTGGGCCGCCAATCGCTGTCGCCGCCGTTTTGGCCACACTGTTGTCACTAAGCACCCCTGCGCTGGCGTTGCCTCGGCAGTCCGCCTCCAGCTTCGAGTGGGACTGGACTCATACGGGCAACTCGTCCGGCGATGTCGGTGTTTTGCCTAGCGGCCGCCATTGGTTGTGGGGGTAACTGCGGCAACTTTGCTCTTACGGAGCAAGGAGTGGAGGTTTCCCACGTTTTTATTGCCTCGAATTTTATTTCGGCGCAATGGTCGGGTGAATCTGGCTGGACGATTCAAGAGGTAGATGCCACGTTTGGGACGGCTAAGCCGGTTCCGATTTTGTGCTCGACTGGTGCACAGGGAACTGTGGGGGGGCAGGCGATGACACAAATTCACATGGTGATTGCTAATCACCCTTGTGGATCCCCAGCACCCAGCCCAAGCCCTTCGCCGCGCCCAACTCGGCGTCCGCTACCGCCTAGCCCTTCTCCATCGCCGAGTCCGGTGCTGTCACCTAGCCCCATCATTCCATCGCCGTCACCCACCGCGCCCTGCCGCACGGCAAGCGTGGCGGCAACCCGATCGGGAAAAGCCGAGTTGGCCACGTGCTCTCCAACCGGTACTACCTCGGCTATATCAGCTTCAATGGCGTGGAGTACCCGGGTCGCCACCAGGCGCTGGTGGACCAGAACCTGTTCGACACCGTCCAAGACTTGTTGCACCTCCGCTACCAGGCGGGAGAAACACAACGTGTTCACAACCAGCATCTCAAGGGCACCATTTGGTGCGCCCACCGCGGTCAACGGCTTTGCTTCACGAGAGCCCAGCGCGATGGCAGGGCGCATGACTACTTCTTCTGTCTCGGCCGACACCAACGCCGACCGACTGTCGTCTCCCTTACCTCCCAGCGGCCGACGTCGAGCGGGCTGTCGAGCGGTTCTATGCCACCGTCCGTTTGAGCCCGGAAGTCCAGGCGACTATCCGGGAGGGTCTGCGGATCGAACTCAGCCGCCAGCAAGCGCAGGCGGAGCCCGAGCTTGGCCGGGCCCGCCGCCAGGTCGAGGAGCTGATGGCGCAGCGCAAGCGGTTAGGTCGCGGGGTGGTCGACGGCAGTATCCCAGGCGATCTGGCTCGTGAGGAGCACCAACGCATCGACCGGGAGTTAGATGAGGCGGAACGGGTGCTACAGGCTGCCCGGACGATCTTCGCCCACATCGAGGACAACCTCAACGCCGCCCTGGCCCTGGTGCGTGACTGCGACGCTGTCTACCTTCGCGGCGGGCCCCAAGCCCGGCGCCGCTCGAATCAGTACTTCTTCAACAAGCTCCTGCTCACCAGCGATGGCGTTGCTGACGCCGTGATGGCCGAGCCCTACGCCACCTTGGCAGCGAAAGAGTTCATCGCCAGAATGCGAGATAATACCCAAAAGCCCGGCAGCGAAGGAGGCGACCGGGGTGACGAGGTCTTGTCTACGGTCGGTTCGAAAGAGCAACATCTGGTGCCCCCGGTGGGATTCGAACCCACACTGAGGGAATTTTAAGTTCCCCCCCTCTGACCGTTGGGGTACGGGGGCCGAGCCCCCAGAATGCCAGACCCGTGCGCTAACTCAGCGCCGGTCCGCCTGCAGCGCCTCCCACATCGGCCCGGCCTGGGCGTTGCGCTGCACCGTCTGGAAGCTGTAGATGCTCGCCCCCAGCAGCCCGATGCTCTTCGCCGCCTGGGCGTAGGCCTGCACCTCGGCCAGGGTGTCGCAGTCGCCGATCCCCCCCACGATCACCATGGCCTTGGTGGCGCCCATCAACGCCGTGGTGGTCTGGTAGATGTCCTTGGTGTAGCCGCCGGCGTCGTACTGGATGCCGCACTTGCTGGAAGGCTTTGTCACCGTCCAGTACCCCATGGGGAGCACGACGTCGTAGTCCCGGCCGATCTCCGGCCACGGGAAGCCCGCCCAGGTGGCCGGAGCCCGCCGGTCGTTGACCGCATCGGGGACGATGGCTCCCAGCGCCTGGTCGGGCCCCACCGCCGCCCGCAGCTGGCGGGAGAGGCTGACGATCCCCGAGTCGAAGGCGCCGAGGTTGTTGTCCACGCCGCTGAAGTCCTCGATGTCGAGGGACAGGCCGTCAAAGTGGCCCCCCTTGGGGCTCGTGAAGTGGAGGTCGGTCAGGGCGTTGGCCAGGTCGGCCGACACCGGGGCGAAGCCGGGGAGGTACCAGCCGACCACCTGGATGCCATGGGCGTGGGCGTCGTCGATGAAGGCCCCGACGTCCTTGGTGTCATAGACCGCCGGGGAAAGGTTCCAGCGGCTGGTCTGCAGGTACAGGGTCTGGACGCCGCGGCTCACCATGGCATCGACCGCCTGCGCAGGGTTGAGCGAGGCGTTGCCCAGGGCGTAGTCGTAGAGGCTGACCCAGGCGCCGAGGCCCCGGTAGGCCACCAGGCGGTCCGGCGGGGCCGGTGCCGGCGGGGCGGCCGGGGCGGGGGCGGCCGGGGCGGGGGCGGCGCTCGGAGCGGCGGCCTGGGGGGCGCCCGAGGCGGCCGGCGGCGAGGCGGTCTCGGTGATCGCAGGGGGGGCAAGGATCGATCCGCCCGCCCCCGCTGCCACGTCCCGCACCGCGCTGACGCCTGAGTGCGCCCGGGCGAAGACCAGGAATGCGCCCATGAGCACCACGATGGTGCCGCCCGCGATCACCGCCCGGGTGATGGCTTGCAGACCCAGCCAGCTGCGCTCGGCCGCGATCCCCGCGCGGGACCGGTCCTTCCGTGCGTGTTGCTGGTCCAACGGTTGTTGATTCGGTGAAATTGCTCTGCCCCCCACGCACCCCTGAACCCGGCGTGCCTCGACCGGGCTGAGAGGACGCCGGATTGTACAGCCGCCACGTGGTATTGAGGGGCCGAACGGAGAACAAATCGAGGCAGGTGACGGTTTTCTCATCGAGCGCCCGCCGCAGCCCGGATGCGAGCGGCAAGTGCGGCGAAGTCGAAGGGCTTGCCGAGGCACTCGCACCGGTCCTGCTGCGCCCGGACCTCGACGTCGTGGTCCAGGAAGCCGGTGATCACCACGATGGGGAGGCGGCGGGTGGCGGGCGCTTCCCGGAGGCGCTCGACGAGCCACCAGCCGTCCCGGCCCGGGAGGCGGAGATCGACGATGGCCAGGTCGGGGGCCTCCTGCGCAACGATGCGCCAGCCCTCCTCGGCGGTGGCCACCTCGGTGCAGTGCAGGCCCTGCTCCTCGAGCAGGTAGCACAGCATGAGGGCGACCTGCTCGTCGTCCTCGACCACAAGGGCACGGGCTCCGGCCGGGAGGCCGATCTCGCCGGCGTCGGCAGGCATGGGCCGAACTAGTGTGGACTGCTTAGTCCGCGACGTCCAGCGGTCCGGCTGGGTAGCCTGAGGCGGTGAGCACCAGCCATCGGGTGACGTTCTGCGGCCTGGGCCAGATGGGCTCGGCGATGGCCGGGCGGATGCTGGAGGCGGGCCACACCCTGACGGTGTGGAACCGGACGCAAGCGCGGACCGATCCGCTCGTGGCCCGGGGGGCGAAGCGTGCCCGGACGCCCGCCGATGCCGCCCACGGCACCGAAGTCGCCATCACGATGCTCGCCGATCCCGACGCCCTGGAGGCCGTCGTCCTGGGGGACGGCGGGTTGGCCGGCGGGATGGCGCCGGGAACGACCTTGATCGAGATGTCAACCGTGGGGCGGGACGCCGTCGAGCGGGTAGCGGCGGTCCTGGATCAGCGGGGCATCCACGTCATCGACGCCCCGGTGCTGGGGAGCCTGCCGCAGGCCCGGGAAGGCACGCTGAAGGTGTTCGCCGGCGGTCCGGCGGACCAGGTGGAGCGGTGGCGGCCCCTCCTGGAGTGCGTGGGCACGGTCACCCATTTCGGCCCGCTGGGGTCGGGGGCGGCGATGAAGCTCGTGGCCAACTCCACGCTGGTCTCGCTCATGTCGGCCCTGGGCGAGGCCCTCGCCCTGGCGGGGAGCCTCGGCCTGGACCGCCACCAGGTTTTCGACGTGCTGGTGGACTCGCCGATCCGGGTGACCGCCGCCAGCAAGCGGGCGCTGGTGGAGCGCGGGAGCTACCCGCCCAACTTCAAGCTCGCCCTGGCGGTAAAGGACGCCGCCCTGGTCAGCGCCGCGGCAACGGCTGCGGGCCTGGACCTCCGCCTGGTCGAGGCCGCCCGGTCCTGGTTCGAGGACGCCCTGGCGGCGGGCCTCGGCGAGATGGACTATTCGGCGGTCGTCGCCCGCATCACCGGTAGCCCCGCCTCCCTCCCGTAGAGAACGCCGCTGGGGCCCGCCAACCCACTAGTGTTGGCGGCCGGAGACCATTCATGAGGAGGCGTTGATGGCGGACGAGGTGGTCGAGATGCTCCGGGAGGCGGCCCGGGAGGCCCTGCCCCCGCTCGAGGGCGAACTCAGCATCGGCGGGCTGGAGGGAGCAGTCGAGGTCCACCGGGACCGCTGGGGCGTGCCCCACATCTACGCCTCGTCGATGCGGGACCTGTGCGTCGCCCAGGGCTTCGTGGCCGGTTCCGACCGCTACTTCCAGATCGAGCTGCTCATGCGCTACTCGACCGGCCAGCTCTCGGCGATGATCGGGGCCCTCACCCTGCCCCTCGACCGCTTCATCCGCACCCTCGGCTGGCCGGGCATCGCCGCCCGCCACGTGGCGGCCTGGGATGACGCCTCCCTGGAGTACGTCGGTGCCTTCTGGGAGGGAGTGGCCGCCTGGGGCTCGCAGATGCCGGCCCCGCCGGTGGAGTACGCCATCCTGGAGGCCGACCCGTGGATCCCGACCCCCGAGCAGGGCATGGTGGCCACTGCCGGGTTCGCCCTGCTGCTGGGCTACACCCTCACCCGGAACTGGGATGCGGAGCTCCTCCGGGCGGAGATCGCGGAGAAGGTGGGCCTCGACGCCATGCTCGACCTGTTCCCTGACTGCGTGAACATCCCCGCCCTCATCCAGGCGGGCAAGAGCACCCACCCGGCCCGGGCGGAACTCCTCGCCCAGGCCTTCTTGCCGACCTCCGGGCAGGGGTCCAACAACTGGGTGGTGACCGGGGAGCGCAGCGCCACCGGGAAACCGTTGCTGGCCAACGATCCCCACCTGGCGATCCTGTGCCCGGTCATGTGGTACCAGTGCCACCTCTCGGCGCCCGGCTTCCACGCCGCCGGGGCGTCGCTCCCCTTCACGCCCGGGATCGTCATCGGCCACAACGATCGCATCGCCTGGGGGGTGACCGACACCGAGTCCGACGTCTCGGACCTGTACCTGGAGCACCTGTCGCCCGACGGCAGGTCGGTCGAATACGAAGGCAGCTGGGAGCCGGTGACGGTCCGGGACGAGATCATCGAGATCCGGGACGGCGAGCCCGACGTGTTGCGGGTGAAGGAGACCCGCCACGGGCCGCTCCTGGACTCGTACCTGATCGGCATCGCCGACCCGGCCTCCATCGAGGGGGGCATCACGAAGAGCTACGCCCTGCGCTGGGTGGCCCAGCAGGCCACCGTGCGGCCGTCATGCATCATCGGGGTCAACCAGGCCGGGGACTGGTCCTCCTTCCGGGCGGCGCTGCAGGGCTGGGAGTGCCCGGCCCTCAACTGGGTGTACGGCGATGTCGACGGCAACATCGGCTACCAGCTCTGGGGGCGGCACCCGGTGCGGCGCTCCGGGGACGGCACGGTGCCGGTGCCGGGGTGGACCGACCAGTTCGAGTGGGTCGGCGACGTGCCCAATGACGAGTTGCCGTGGGCGTACAACCCGGTCGAGGGCTTCCTGTGCAACGCCAACAACAAGGCGCACCACGACTCGTACCCGCACCTGCTCACCAAGGACTTCCTGCCGCCATTCCGGGTGATGCGCATCGGCGAGCTGCTGTGCGCCACGCCCAAGCACACCGCAGCCTCGTTCGCTGCCATCCAGATGGACACCCTCTCGCCCGCGGTGCGCGAGGTGATGCCGCACCTCATGACCGTGGAGCCGAGTTCGGCCCGCCAGCAGGGGGCACTGGCGATGCTCCGGGTGTGGAACCACGACCTGGCCGTCGACTCGGCGTCCGCCGCCATCTACGAGGCCTGGCTGTACCACGTCGCCCGGCGGGTGCTGCTGCCCCGGCTGGGCAAGGACCTGTACACGCACTTCCACGCCCGGCGGCAGTGGTCGAACGCCTTCGAGTTCCTGGCCCTGCCGAACATGCTGGCGAGCCCGACCGCCCGTTGGTTCGGGTCCGACGGGGTGGCAGGGCGGGATGCCGTGCTGTGCTCGGCGCTGGACGACGCCCTGGACGAGCTCACCGAGCGCCTGGGGCCGGACATGTCGCAGTGGCGCTGGGGGGCGGTGCACAAGGCGACCTTCGCCGGGCAGCTGGGCATGGTGCCGGGCCTGGAGGAGCTGCTGACCGCGGGCGTCGTGGAGATGGGGGGCAACGAGCAGACGGTGTGCCAGTCGCTGCACGAGCCCGACCTGAGCTACAAGGTGTCCATCGTGCCGTCGTGGCGCCAGATCCTGGACCTGTCGAACTGGGATGCGTCGCTGGGGGCCCTGCCCGGGGGGCAGTCCGAGAACCCCGAGAGCCCGCACTACAACGATCTCCTGCCCATGTGGGGCCGGGGGGAGTACCACGTGCTCCCGTTCTCGCGGGGCGCGGTGGAGGCGGCGACCGTGGCGACGTTGCGCCTGACGCCGTAGCCGTAGTCCGGGCCCGGGGCGCAAGTAGTGGACATTTGAGGATATGAGGGTCGGGCCTCGACCCCCTGCTCAGGGAGCTTCGTAGGCTCCACGGTTGTACGCAGCTCGAGCTCGGGGGAGGAGGCCCAGATGAAGGTTTACACCGGCATCGATGTCCACCGCTACCGCAGCCAGGTGGCCATAGTTGATGAGCAGGGCATCGAAGTGTCCAACCGCAACTACGACAATGCCTCGCCGGAGTTCCGGGACGCCCTCGACGAGCTGGATCCCGGCACCCCGGTCGCCTTCGAGGCAGCCTACGGCTGGGGATGGCTGGCCGACCTGCTCGAGGAGCGCGAGCTCGACGTCCACATGGTCAACCCCTCGCAATGCAAGGCGATCGCCTCGGCCCGCCTGAAGAACGACAAGGTCGACGCCCGCACCATCGCCCAGCTACTGCGCACCGACTTCCTGCCCGAGGCCTGGATCGCCCCCATCGCAGTTCGTGAGCTGCGCGTGCTGGTGCGCCACCGGTCCGCCCTGGTGAAGATCCGCACCGGCCTGAAGAACCGCATCCACGGCGTGCTGGCCGACGAGGGCCTGAAGGCCGAGGAGGAGTCGCTGTGGAGCCAGCAGGGAGAGGTGTGGCTGGGGACGGTCCCCCTGCGCCCGGCGCACCGCCAAGCGGTCGACCACTACCGGGCGATCCTCGCCTCCTTGGCCGGGCCGATCGCCGAGCTTGAGGCGGAGATTAACGCCCGGGCCAAGTCCGATCCCCGGGTGAAGGCCCTCTGTGCCCAGCCCGGGGTGGGGCCGATCGTGGCGGTCACCCTGCTGTCGGAGATCGGCGACATCTCCCGCTTCCCCACCGCCCGCAAGCTCTGTGCCTGGGCGGGGCTCACCCCGGCTGTGCGCAACTCTGACCGCAAGGTGCGCCACGGCCACATCACCAAGGCCGGTCCGGGCTCGGTGCGCTGCGTACTGACCGAGGCCAGCTACCAGGCCCGGCGCTTCCCGCCCTTCGCCGCCAGCTTCGAGGCGATCAAGCAGCGGCGGGGCAAGGCGGTGGCGACCGTCGCCCTCAGCCGCAAGCTGCTCGCCAGCAGCTTCCACATCCTGAAGGACCTGGAGGCGTCGGGGGCCGACAGGTGACCCAAACGATCTCGGAGAAGGCCTCCGACCTGGCGAGCTCGAAACGGGACATGGCCTGAGAAACGGCCCGACATTTGAGTGAGCAGCCAGGCCCGGATCCATCGTCATGCGCACCCTCGCCGGCGACAGCGAGGCCCGAATAGGTGTGTGCGAGACCAGCTCCGTAGAACGGGGCTGGAGCGTCCCGCTGAGTGAAGCGCCTTCGACCGACAACTCCATAGCGAGCCCATAGGGGCATCGCCGGCGCGCCCGAAACGGCCAGGCCAACCGCGCCCCGGTGTCCGCCGCCGAGAGGACGGGCCGCCCTTGACCGGCGAGCCTCCGCCCCCCTGGACCCCCCAAATTCGCCGTCTCCGGTCACCATAGGTGCCCGCCGCCGGACGCCGACAGCTTGCCAGGGGGCCTTCTCACCCGTCAAGGGCCTTCGGTCTGCTTCGCAGACGGCCCTCGGTTGGTCCGGGAGGGGAAAGGCAAAGGCGAAGCAAACCGCCGCTTGACAGCCCGACCCTCATAGGTGTCCCACTACCCGGGACGAAAGTCCCCGACTTGAGCCGAGGGGCCGCATGCGTGGACCCGAACGATGGGGGTGGGTCCGTGCGCGAAGAGCTGTTCCCGGCCGCCGGCCGCGCCTACTTCAGCAGCTTCGACAGCCGCCGGTCCTTGAGCTGGCGCCCGCCGGTCTGGCACGCCGGGCAGTAGGCCACCACGTAGTCCTCGAAGAACACCGCCTCCAGGGTCGTGCCGCATCGCGGGCAGGGCTGGCCCTGGCGGCCGTGGACCGTCAGCGGCATCGGCAACTTGTCGGGGATCGTCGGTCCCACCACCGCCTCGTAGTGGTCCAGGGCGGCCCCCAGGCGCCCGATGATCGCCGACCGCAGGATCTCGAGCTCCTCGTCGGTGAGGGTGTTGCCCCGCTTGAAGGGCGAGAGCCGGGCGGTGTGCAGGATCTCATCCGCCCACGAGCGCCCGATCCCGGCCAGGATGTGCTGGTCGCGCAGCGCCGAGTGCAGCGGGCGGGCGTCGGCCAGCAGCGGACCCAGCGAGGGCGGGTCGGGCCAGGCCTCGGGGCCGAGCTTGGCGACCGCAGGTTCCTCCAGCAGCGCAGGGGTGCGGACCAGCTTGGCCCAGGACGACTGCTTGGTCCCGAACTCCCGGAGGCGCAGGTCCCGGCCGTCCGCCAGGCGCAGGGAAAGCCGGAGGGTCTTGTCCCGGGGGGTCGCCGGGGCGTCGAACACCTGCCAGCGCCCGGCGGACATCAGGTGCACGATCAGCGAGAGGTCGCCCTCGAAGCCGGCGATCAACAACTTGGAGCGCCGGCTAAAGCCGAGGATCTCCCGCCCGTGGAGGTCGCTCAGCGGCGGGTCGAAGGATTTGAGCGTGCCGATGCCCCGCACCAGGGACGAGTCCACGGCGACGCCCCCGACCAGCGAGGTGAGCCGGCGCACCATGATCTCGACCTCGGGGAGCTCCGGCATCGTGGCCCGTTGGGTCGGGTTTCTACGAGGTCGAGGCCGACTCCGGCGCCCCCCACAGGCGGGCACGCAGGGTCCCGAGCGGCCCCACGTCGACCGCCGACCCGTTGCGGTAGGCCACCGCCAGCGTCGAGAAGGGCGATAGCCGGGTGCCGGGCACGAGGATGCCCGCCAGGTTGAGCGGGTCGGAGGCGGGGAGGATGAGCGTCTCGTTGTCGTCGCCCGCACGGCGCACCGCCCGGAGGGAGTCCACCGCCTCGGGCAGGGCGAACTGCTCGCCGATGAAGCCGGTGACGAAGCGGCCCCCCCGGATCTCGCCCCGGGCCTCCATGCGCCGGTACACCGGCAGCAGGTCCCGCCAGGGCGGCACGGTGCGCTCCCGGGCCAGGACGTCCCGGAAGACGACCCCGTAGCGCCGGAGCAGCTGGCGGGCCGCCCGGTCGGTGCGCTCGTCCGGCGACATCTCGGCAGTCTCGCCCCGCCAGAGGGACCATCGGCCCACCGGCAGGGGCCGGCTGCGGCCGCCCATCGCGCCGGGCACCGACCGCAGCCGGGTGTGGCGGGGTGCCGGCTTGTTGCGCCCGAGCAGGAGACGGAGCCCGGCGACCCCGTCGCCGCTGACCAGCCCGACCGCCACCAGGTCCCAGAGGGCGTCCTCCACCTCGGACAGCATCCGGCCGGTCCCCTTGGCGATGTCGGTGAGGAAGGAGGCACCCCGGGCCGCCAGCCACTCGGCCACCTCCCGGGCGGCAGCGTCCAGCCGGCCCGCCAGCGCGTGCTCGTCGGCGGGGGCCAGGAACGCCTCGAGATCCTCCCGCAGGACGAAGGCGAGCGGGCTGTTGCGCACCGGCCCGGCCCGCCGGGCCCGCGGGGCGCCGGCGCCGGGATCGTCGGCGGGCTCCTCATCGCAGGAAGGGTTCAGCCGGCCCCAGGCAACGACGCCCGAAAGGCAGAGGTGCTCGAGGTCGGCGGGGTCGTAGCGCTTGATCCGGGCGGGCAGCACCCGCTCCTCCCACGCCGGGGCGGGCAGCTCCAGGCCCTGGAGCTGCTCCAGGACCCGGGTCAGGCCATCCTTGCCGTGGAGCTGGGTGCCCGGGGCGACGTGGCCCCAGCGCAGCAGGAACTTGAGGAAGACCGCCGGGGTGACCGGCTCGATCTCGGCCCGCAGGCGGCGCAGGGTCAGGCGGTGGATGCGGGACAGGAGCCGGCGGTCGCACCACTCGACCGAGGTGTCTCCCCGGCGCTCCGCCAAGGCTTCGCCGGTTTCTTGCGTGAAGTGGCCCCGCAGGATGGCACCGGTGCCTTCGATGGCCAAGAGGGCCCGGTCCACCTCGGCCACCGCCAGGCCCAGGCGGCCAGCCAGGTCGGCGGCAGTCACCGGCCCCAGCAGCTGCAGCCAGCCGTTCACGATGCTGGCGGTGGCACCGTCCCGGTCCCAGACCTTCCCGGCGACTTCGAGCCCGGGCCCGTCGATCTCGACGCCTGGAATGGCGGCCTGGAGCAGCGCCACCCGTTCAGTGGCCACCGCGCCGGACCGTGCGGCACCGTCGAGCGCCCAGGTGGCCCGCCGCACCCGCCCGGTGGCGGCCAGGTCGGTGACAAATTCTGCCCACGAGGCCCCCATCCCATCCGTCATGCCGTCGGTCAACAGCCCCACCGACAAGAGGACGTCGTGCAGCTCGTTGGGATCCCGGACGTCGGGCCAGGCGTCCTCCCGGACCTCTTGGATCGCCGACGGGGACAGCGCCCCCGCCCCCTGGCCCAGCTCGGGATCGGTGCGGCGCAGCGCCACCGCCCGGGCCCGGCGCTCCTCCAGCGGGGCGTCGTCCAGGAAGGCGTAGGGGTTGGCGTTGAGGATCTCGTGGCTCATCGGCGAGGGGGCGGGCGTCTCCACCGCCACCGCCTTCACGTCGCCCCGCTCCATGGCCCGCACCAGCTCGGTCAGCGCCTCGAGGTCCATCGCCTCCTGCAGGCAGTTGCGGATGGTCTCGTTCACCAGCGGGTGGTCGGGCGGGATGATCGGCCCGGCCCGGTTCTCCTGGCAGGCGACCTGGTCGGGGAACACCGCCGCCAGCAGGTCGTCGGAGCGCATCCGCAGGATGGCGGGGGGCACCTTGCGGCCGCCGGTGCGGCGCAGGAGCGCCAACGCCCGGGTGGCGTTCCAGCGCCACCGGTTGCCGAACATCGGCGAGGGCAGCACCGCCTGGATCAGGGTGTCCCGCAGGGTGGCCGGGCGGAGGAAGGCGAAGACCGAATCAAGCGGGAAGCTGTGCTGCTCGCCGAGCGACAGCACGAGGCCGTCGTCGGTCGCCGCCGCCTGCAGCTCGAAGTCGAAGTTGACGCAGAAGCGCTTGCGCAGCGCCAGGCCCCAGGCCCGGTTGACTCGGCCTCCGAACGGGGTGTGGAGCACCAGCTGCATCCCGCCGCCCTCGTCGAAGAAGCGCTCGGCGACGATGGTGTCCTGGGTCGGCACGACCCCCAGGGCGGCGACGGTCTCGGCGATGTAGTCGATGATCTGGCGGGCGCCGGCCTCGGGCACCGAGGCGGCCTCCCACAGCCAGGCCCTGGCCTCCGCCGGGTCTGGCAGGCGGGCGGCCACCCCGGCCCGCAGATCGGCCACCGCTTTGGACAGCTCGGCGGTGCGGGCGGGCGCCTCGCCGATCCAGAACGGGATGGTGGGCGGCGCCCCCTGGGCATCGATCACCCGCACCTTGCCGGACTCCACCCGCCGGATCCGCCACGAGGTGTTGCCCAACAGGAACACGTCGCCCGCCGAGCTCTCGATGGCGAAGTCCTCGTTGAGCTTGCCGATGAACACCTCCTCGGGCTCGGCGATGACGTCGTAGTCGGCGGTGTCCGGGATGGCTCCCCCGCTGGTGATGGCCGCCAGCCGGGCACCCCGCCGGCCGGACACCACACCGTTGACCTGGTCCCGGTGCAGGTGGGCGCTGGCCCGCCCCCGGCGGGTCGAGAAGCCCTCGGAGAGCATCTCGACGATCTCGTCGAACTCCCGCCGGGTCAGGTCCCGGTAGGGGTACGCCCGCTTGGCCATCGCCCACAGCGACTCCTCCGGCACCGACCCCGTGGCCGCGGTGGCGACGATCTGCTGGGCGAGGATGTCCAACGGCTTGGCGGGCATGATCACGTGGTCCAGCTCCCCCGCCCGGGCAGCCATGATCGAGGCCCCGCACTGCACCAGGTCGTCCCGGGTCAGGGGGAACAGGACACCCTTGGGCGTCCCGCCCAGCCAGTGCCCCGAGCGGCCGATCCGCTGCAGCAGCGTCGCCAGCGCCCGGGGGGCGCCCACATGGCAGACGAGGTCGACGTGGCCGATATCGATACCCAGCTCCAGCGAGGCGGTGGCCACCACCGCCTTGAGCGAGCCGGTTTTGAGACCTTCCTCGGCCTGCAGGCGCAGCGTGCGGGAGAGGCTGCCGTGGTGGGCGGCGACCTTCCCTTCGCCGAGGCGGGCCGAGAGCTGGTGGGTCACCCGCTCGACCAGCTTGCGGGTGTTCACGAAGATGAGGGTGCTGCGGTGCTGGTCGACCAGCGAGACCATGGCGTCGTAGACCTCGGCCCACAGCTCGTGGCTGGCGATGGGTCCGAGCGGGTCGCTGGGCACGTGGATGTGCAACTCCCAGTCCCGGCGGTGGCCGACGTCGATGATGGCGCAGTCCGGGGTCCCATCTTTTTTCGTGCGGTCGCTGCCGATCAGCAGGCGGGCGACCTCATCGATGGGCTTCTGGGTGGCGCTGAGCCCGATGCGCTGGCGCCGGCCCCCCGGGAGGAGGTCGAGGCGCTCCAGGCTGAGGGCCAGGTGGGCGCCCCGCTTGTCGCCCGCCACCGCGTGGATCTCGTCTACGATCACCGTGGTCGCCGAGGCGAGGATCGCCCGGCTCCGCTCGGCGGTCAGGAGGATGTAGAACGACTCCGGCGTGGTGATGAGGATGTGCGGCGGACGGCGGACCATGAGGTTGCGCTCGGCGGCCGGGGTGTCGCCCGAGCGCACCGCCACCCGGATCTCGGGCAGCGGGGTGCCCGCCTCCTCGGCGAGGTGGCGGATGGCCGCCAGGGGCTGGGTGAGGTTCTTGTGGATGTCATTGCCCAGGGCCTTGAGGGGCGAGACGTAGACCACCTGGGTGGCGTCGGTCAGCGTGCCCTCGGCTGCCCGGGCGACGAGACCGTTGATCGCCCACAGGAAGGCGGCCAGCGTCTTGCCCGACCCGGTGGGGGCGGCGATGAGGGTGTCCTGCCCGGCGGCGATGGCCCCCCACCCGGCGTCCTGGGCGGGCGTGGGCTGGCCGAAGGTCTCGGCGAACCAGCGAGCGACCAGGGGGTGGAACTCCGGGAGGGCCATACCTGCGAACCACGCTACCACCGGGGTGGGAGCCAGCCGGCCGGTTCGTGATGCTGCGCCGGGCGCGGCCTCCCGGCGCGCGGGCGCCCACCGGTTCCGGGAGAATGTGCCGGTGAGCACCGCGGGTACCGATCTCGAGGGGTCCGCCGGCGCGGTCCTGGTGCGCAGCGGCCGGGAAGACCTCGGACCGCTCGTCGCCGAGGCCCTCGCGGCCGCCCGGCAGGCCTATGCCCCGTACTCCCGGTTCCAGGTCGGGGCGGTGGTCGTGACCGATGCCGGGCGCCATTTCGCCGGGTGCAACGTGGAGAACGTCTCCTACCCGCTGGGGACGTGTGCCGAGCGGGATGCCCTCGCCGCCTACGTGCTGGGGCGGGACACCGGGGAGCAGATCGAGACGCTCACCCTGGTGGCCATCCAGGACGGTCCGGAAGGCCCCAAGCCGGTCGCCTGCAGCCCGTGCGGGGCGTGCCGGCAGGCCATCCTCGAACTCGGCCCGGGGAGCGAGGTGTCCTTCCTCTGGGGGTCCCCGCTCACCGTAGTCACCGCCCGGGCACCCGAGCTGCTGCCCAAGGCCTTCGACTTCGAAGCAACGCCCGATGCCGGCCCCGCATCGACGCCGGGCATGCCGGAGTGACGCCGTGCGGTCACCTTTCGGCTGGTTCGAAGGCCACATGGTCCGGTGGTTCGCCGGTCCCGGCTCCCCGGCCCTCGTGGAGGACACCCAGCACCTCGGCTACATCCAATCGAAGTCCGGGGAGAACCACCTGGATGCCCTGATGTACCTCTACAACCGGCTGAGCATCGTGGATGCCAAGGCCAACACCCTGCTGGCGGTCAACGTGCTGTCACTCGGCATCGTGACCTTCATCGCCACGGTCAGCCAGAAGGTGGGCGTCAAGGCCCACCCGCTCATCAAGATCCCGGCACTGGCGGCGGTCGTCACCGGATCGCTCGCCATCCTGCTGGCCCTCGCCACCTCGCGCCTGCAGTTCGACCACGTCACGGCCACGCACCCGGAGGCGACCTACCTGGACGACTTCCTCACGGTCACCATCGCCCGGGTGAAGATGCTGGCGGCCGCCCGCCTGTTCACCTCGCTGTCGTTCGCCCTGTACGCCGTCTTTCTCATCGTCTCGATCGTGGTGCAGTAGATGGCGGGCGAGACAGGCGCCGGCGAGCGCGATTACGCCGGCAAGCGCTCGTTCGACGCCACGCCCGAGCCGCCCCCCGAGGTTGCCGGCAACGTCGACCCGGCCACGGCGCCCCCGGGCGAGACCTTCGTCATCCACCAGCACTTCGCCACCCGGCTGCACTTCGACCTGCGCCTCGAGATGCGCAACGGGGCCACGCCGGTGCTGGTCTCCTGGGCGGTCCCCAAGAACCTGCCCCTGCACCCAGGTGAGAAGCACCTGGCCGTCAAGGTCGAGGACCACCCCTTCGACTACGGCGGTTTCTCGGGCACCATCCCGGCGGGGAACTACGGCGCCGGCGAGGTGCGCATCTTCGACGCCGGCCCCTACGACCTCCTCGAGCAGAAGGAGGGCAAGCTCACCTTCCGCCTCCGGGGCCGCCGCCTGCAGGCCACCTACCACCTGGTGCGCACCAAACCGAACTCGGGAGCCAACGCCGGCAAGGAGCAGTGGCTGGCGATGCTGCGGGAATGGCACCGCCCGGCCCCCGAACCTGCCCCCCCGCCCAAGCCCATGCTCGCCACCCTCACCGCCCAGGCCTTCGACGACGAGGCGTGGTCCTTCGAGCCCAAGCTCGACGGCGTCCGGGCGCTGGGGGTGTGCGGCGAGACCACCCAGCTGCTGTCCCGCAACACCGCCGACATCACCGTCGCCTATCCCGAGCTCCACAAGGTGCACGAGCGCCTGGTGGCCCTGGACGCCATCCTCGACGGCGAGATCGTGGCGATGGAGCAGGGCCGGCCCAGCTTCGAACGCCTGCAGCGCCGGATGCATGTCCGCAACGAGCACGACATCGCCCGCCTGTCCAAGGCCATCCCGGTGTCCTACGTCGTCTTCGACCTGCTGTACCTCGACGGCCGCAGCCTGGTGGCCCTCCCCTTCGACGAGCGCCGCCGCCTCCTGGAGGAGACCGTCGTCGCCAACGACGTCCTGCAGCTCTCCACCTCGGTGCCCGGCAACGGTGTGGCCCTGTACGCCGCCGCCGAGCGCCTCGGGCTGGAGGGGATCGTCGCCAAGCGCCGGCAGTCCCCCTACGAGCTCGGGCGGCGCAGCCAGAACTGGCTGAAGGTCAAGACGACCTACGACGCCGACGTCGTCATCGGCGGGTGGAGCCCGGGGCAGGGCAACCGCGACGCCTCGATCGGCGCCCTCCTGGTCGGCACCTATGAGGGCGATGCGCTGCGCTTCGTCGGCTCGGTGGGCACCGGTTTCACCGAGCGGACCCTGGCCAGCCTGCTCGCCCGGCTCCAGGAGCTCCGCTCCGACACCTCGCCGTTCTCGACGGCCTCCACCGCCGAGCTGCGCTCCCACGCCCCGGGTGCGTCCTGGGTGCGCCCCGAGCTGGTGGCGATGGTCGAGTTCCGGGAGCTCACCTCGGCGGGCAAGTTCCGCGCCCCGTCGTTCAAGGGCCTCCGGGAGGACAAGACCCCCGCCGAGTGCACCTTCGCCGAGCTGCAGGCGGCCGCCCGCCCGGCTGGGCAGCGATGAGGCCTGCAGTTGAATCAAGCACTCCCGATGTGAGCAGAATGAGCCCTCACATGCCCTTCTCCCTCCCCTTTGCCGCCCGCCGGGGCGCGGGCACCGCGCTTGCCCTCCTGCTCGTTGGCCTGCTCCTGGCCGCCTGTTCCAGCAGCAAGAAGCCAGCGGCTTCGGGCTCGGCTACCTCGCGCACGCCCCCGGGGAAGGCCTCTGCCAAGCCCTCCCCTTCCTCCACCGCGCCGCCCCAGGCCAACTTCTCCGCCTCGGGCGTGAAGCCGGTGGACGCCCAGGACCGGTCCTCGGCCAACGAGGCTGCCAATGCCGCCGCGAAGCAGGTGATCAACCTGATGGACACCTACTACAACGATGCCTTCCTCCAGCCCGCCCAGTGGGGCGGCGGGACATTCCCCTCGCTGTCCGGCCTCTTCACCCAGGACGCCGCCGGGAGCGTGGCCGCCAACCTGCCGGTCCTGACGCTCGGGGGGCTGGCCAACCAGATCTCCCGGGTGGACCCCACCAAGCAGAGCGCCGGGGAAGTGTCGGTGCTGATCGAGCCCGACGGGTCGGCGAGTTTCGCCACCGTCACGACCCGGTTCGAGGGCACCGGCAAGCCCTCGGGCGGCGGGCCGGCGGTCCAGATCCTGCAGAGCGCCCAGTTCATGGTCCAGATCTCGGGCAGCACCGCCCAGATCGCCGGCTACGACATCACCAGCTCCTACGCCGGGGTCGCCGGCTCAGCCAGCTACAACGGCCCGATCGGGGCAACGGCATGACGCGCACCCGGGGAGCCCGCCCGGCACCCCGCCCGGACCGGTCGCTGCTTGCCGGGGTGCCCCCGGCTGCCAGCCTGACCGCCGCCCCCCGACCCACCCCACGACCCCGCCGGCGCCTCACCCTGCGGCCGGCGCTCGCCATGCTGGCGGCCTCCACCGTGCTGTTCTGGGGACTCGGGGCGGGTATCGAGCAGGCCGCCCACTCGCAGGCACCGGTCCCCTCCCCCACCTTCACCGCCGGCTCGGTGGCCAACGGGCACGCCCTGTACCCGACGCCGGCCAACGGCCTCATCTACTTCGCCGTCATGGGCAGCGACGTGCGCCGGGGCGCCCCCGGGGCGGGCGGCGGGTGCGACGCCATCCATATCGTGGTGCTCAACCCCGGGACGATGCACGGCACCATCATCAACGTCCCCCGGGACACCTACCTGCAGGGCCACAAGATCACCGACATCTGCCGGGCCAACGGCTTCGCCCAGGGCCTCGCCGTGCTCCGCTCCTATACCGGCATCCCGGTGCAGTACTTCGCCGACACCAACTTCAACCAGTTCGTGCAGGTGATCGACGAGATCGGCGGCCTCGACGTCCACGTGTACACCCGGCTCTACAACCCGGCCGACACCGGGGCCAACTTCAACCCGGGCGACTACCACATGCTGGGCGGCGACCTGCTCGCCTTCGCCCGGGAACGCGACAGCGCCCCGGGCGGGGACTTCGGCCGCACGACCGACCAGGCCCAGATCATCTTGTCGGGCTTCAACCACTTCGGGTCGGCCGGGTCGGACCTGAGCTACCTGCTGGCGCTCATCAAGTACGGCCGCCAGCATGTCCAGTTCAACGTGCCCCTGCCCACGCTGATCCAGTGGGGCCTGATCGCTCGCCAGCTCAAGCCGGCCGACCTGCAGTCCTGCACCCTGCTCGGCAACGGCCAGATGATCGGGGGGGCCGATGTCGAGATCCCGGCGGCCTCCAACCAGGCGATCTTCGGCCAGGTGGTGAAGGACGGCACCCTGCCCCCGGGGGCGCAGTGCTTCATGGGGGTGAACTGGGAGATCCCGCCCAACGAGTAGGCGGGGTTTTTCGGGCCGCCGGCGGGCGAGAAGATCGCCTCGGGGATCACGCGGAAACCGCCTGATCAGCCCCGCACCGCAAACGTGCGTGAGACCTCGAAGCACGCAACAAAAGCCGCCCTGGGCACGGCTTTTGTGCCCCACCTCCGAACTTCACCCCACGTGGGTCCATGAACGCTTATAAAAGAGCGGCCATCGGGCCGCTTTCACGCGGAATCAGGTCCGTCCGCTAGGCCGGAGTTGCTCGGCGGAACGTGAACAAACCCCTTGCTGAGCAGGGGGTTTGTCTTTTGAAGGGCCGAGCGTTCTGTCTACAGCTCATTTGAGCACCGTGGGGATGGCCGAGCCGATGAGGTCGAAGGCCTGGCGCTGGGTGGCGGTCGGGATGGCGAGCTTGTCGAATTCCACCCCGCCCGCCAGCGCGATCCGGTTGCGGGTGAGCGTGGCCAGGTGGGTGAGCAGGGTGGCGAAGCTGTGGGCGGGCTCGCCGCCGGCGATGCGCTGGGAGGAGGCCTTGCGCCCGGCGGCGGCCGAGCGCTGCGCCGGGGCGACCGGGTCGGCGGGGGTGGAGGGCTCCTCGTCGGTGAAGCACAGCGGCGCCCAGTCCTGGCGCAGGTGCCACACCAGGTAGCCGGCCAGCATGCAGATGAGCACGTGGGCGCGCACCCGCTCATCCAGGCGGTGGAAGATCGGTCGCAGGTCGATGTCGACCGCCTTCAGGCTGCGGAAGTCCTGCTCCACGTTGGCCAGTGCCTTGTAGGCGGCCACCACCTGGGCAGCGGACAGGGTGGCGGCGTCCACGCTGGTACGCACCACGTAGATGCCGTCCAGGGCGGCCTCGGCGGCGATCTCCTCAGCCCTGCGGGCGTAGCTGAAGTGATCCTCGCCGATGCTGAGCTGGAAGTGCTTGGCGACCTTGTGGCGGCCGACGACCTTGCCCACGGCAATGCCGATGCGGTCGGCTCCCACCAGCCGGCCGGCGGCCACGGAGGTGGCGATGCGCTCCAGGGCGGCCTCGGTGGCGGCCAGCAGCTCCTCCCGCTTGCGGGCCCGCTCGGAGGCCAGCGCCGGGTTGCGGCACGCCACCAGGCGCTCGTCGGGGAAGTCGGGGTGGGCGATCTCAGCCAGGTTGGCCTCGTCGAACAGCGAGATCTGCACCGCCCCCGCCCGGGCGAGCTTCTTGATCACCGGGGAGCGCAGCGAGCTGACCCAGCCCATGCCGCCCAGCTCCCGGAGGGCGGCGATGCGGGCGGAGGTGATCATGCCCCGGTCGCCCACCATCACCACCCGCTCCAGGCTGAGGCGGGAGCGCACCGTCTCCACCGCCGAGACGAAGGCGGTGGGATCGGCGGTGTTGCCCGGGAAGACCTCGACCGCCACCGGGCAGCCGGCGTCGTTGGTCAGCAGGCCGTACTCGATCTGGGTCCGGCCGGCTTTGCCGTCGCGGGAGTAGCCCCGGGCGGCCAGGGGGCAGTGCGATCCCTCCAGCCACGACGAGGACAGGTCGTAGTACACCAGCGCTCCCGGGGCCAGGTGGCGGGCGGCGAGCGCCGACTCGATCGACCCCTGGCGGGCGACCAGCCAGTCCATCGCCCGGTACAGGCGGTCGGTCGAGGCGGTCTCGATGCCGAGGTCCGGGGCCAGGGTGGTGTCCACCCACCACCGGGTGGTGGCCAGCTTGGAGGCCGGGGCGCACACCCGGGCCACGATCAGCGCCATGGCCAGGTCCCGCTCGGGCCCCGCCGGGCCGAGCAGCCCGGGCAGGCCGAGCGAGCGGGCACGCGACCACACCGCCGCCACGTGGCCGTGGGGCAGCGAGCGGGTGACCTGGAAGGCAGCATCCGCCTCGACGTAGGTCTTGCCCGCCAGCTGGCCCCGGATGAGCTCGATGGCCTCGGCGGGCAGGTGGGAGAGGTTGCCGACGGTCTCGTTTTTCACCTTGCCGCCCTCCCGGTAGGAGCGCCGCAGGAGGTGGGTCTCGTAGACCTTGCCCTTGTACTGGCGACGGGTCGTCGCCACGTGCACGGGACCATCCCTTGTGGGCATGGCCCATTCTCTCACGGCCGGGGTACGACCAGCCGGATTTAGTGTCTACATTCTCAGACCGCTAGAGGCCAATTTCTGTTTGTCAGAACCAAAGTTGGGCTCCGGGGGCGAGCAACTCCGGTCTAGGCGCCCCCAAGTGTCTGAGCCTCATGATGGGTGACACAAGAGCTTCAGTTGATGGGTGACACTTTTCTAGCTGACCCGGCTCTTGCCGGAAGCCTTGAAGCGCAGCACCTCCTTGTCTGTGGTCCTGGCCACGATCTTGAGGACGTCGCCCTCCTCGCTCTTCACTGTGAAGGTGTGGTCGTCGACCTCGACGCTCACCAGCTGGCCGGCGTGCGTCATCCCGACCTGGATCGGCTGCTTCGAGACCATGATCGCCCCCCGGGCGGCCACCCTGCGCTGCACGGTGAGCGGGCCCTCGCGCAGCTGCGGTGGCGGCCCTCCGAGCGGCGCCCCGCAAACTTTGACCGTGTCGGCGGGGGGGAGGGGCGACGCCATGGTGCGGAACAGCACGCCGTCGGCGATCACCTGCATCAGCTCTGCTTGTACCCGCAACGTGACGCGCTGGCCAGCGAGCGGATGGCCAACGTTGAACTGATGCCGACCGAGACCGACAAGCCCACAGGCATTGACCGTCCGGTCGGCCTCGACTACGACCCCGTGGGCCACCTCGACTGCAGACGGGGCGGTGGGCGGCGACCCCGCCGGACGGGCACCCATCGCCCCCAGCTTGGTCAGGTCGCTCACGGTCAACCGGGAAGGCAGCGTCTTCAGGCGTCGGCCCTCGATGCTTACGTGGATGGTCGTGGTATCGATCCACAGTGTCACCACCTGCTCGGCCCGGGCCGGCCCCAGCCAGATCTGCTGGCGCTGCACCGCCACGTTCCCCGACGCCGGGATCACCCGGTCGATCTCGATGGCGTCGGTGTCGACCGGGGCCACGGGCAGTGTCCTCGACGCCGCGGGGATGAGCGACGAGGTCCGCTCCATGGTCGCCTCGGGCATCGGAGGCGCAGCGGGCGCCTGCTCGAGCATCGGGGACACCTTGAGGGGCAGCGTCTCCCGCTCGGCGGCGGGGCGGCTGCGGAACCTCGAAGCCGGCGTGGCCATATCTAGTGATCCGTCGCTGAAATAACTTCGTGACATAAGGTCGGGCCATGCCCCATGCCACCGCGGCCCCGGTGGCCGCCACAGAGGAACAGCGGACTGCCCTGGAGTGCCTGGCGCGGTCCACATCGTTGCCGTACCGGAAGGTCCGTCAGGCGCAGGCGCTGCTGTGGGCCATCGAAGGAGTGGCCAACGTTGAGATCGCCCGGCGCAGCGCCGTGAGCACCAACTCGGTTGCGGCCTGGCGCAAACGCTTCACCGAGCAGGGAGTCGGCGGCGTCGGTGCCATCGCCAAGGGCCGGGGACGGCGCTCCTGGCTGCCCGAGGGCACCGTCGCCAAGGTGGTCCACATCACCCGCACCGAGCTGCCCGGCGACACCTCCACCCACTGGAGCACCAGGGCGCTGGCCGAGCGGGTGGGCGTCGGCAAGGACACCGTTGCCCGGATCTGGCGCAACCATGAGCTGCAGCCCTGGAGGATCGACACCTTCAAGGTCTCCAATGACCCCGACTTCGAGGCCAAGCTGGTCGACGTCGTCGGCCTGTACATCGACCCTCCCGAGGCGGCGGTGTTGTTCAGCTTTGACGAGAAGACCCAGTGCCAAGCCCTTGATCGCACCCAGCCCTCGCTGCCGGTGAAGCCGGGCCGGGCCAAGACCATGACCCACGACTACAAGCGCAACGGCACCACCGACCTCTTCGCCGCCTTGAACGTGGCCACTGGCGAAGTGCTGGCCGACTACCGCAAGCGCCACACCGGCGCCGATGTCCTGGCCTTCTTCAAGCAGATCGACGCCGCGGTCCCCGCCGGGCTGGAGGTCCACCTGGTGCTGGACAACCTCTCCGCCCGCAAGGGACCGGAGGTGACCGAATGGCTGGCCGATCCCCGCCGGGCACGCTGGCACCTGCACTACACCCCGACCGCCTCGTCGTGGCTCAACCTGGTGGAGCGCTGGTTCCGGGAGCTGACCGACCGTCGGCTGCGCCGCGGCGCCTTCACCAGCGTCCCTGACCTGATCGCCGCCATGAAGCTGTGGGTCGAGCTTTGGAATGAGGACCCGAAGCCTTTCCTGTGGCGCAAGAGCGCGGAGGAGATCCTGGAGAAGGTGAGGCGAGGGCGGGCCACACTGGACCAAGTCAAATCCGCGACGCACCACTAGGGCTGGTGGGGGCCGGTTGAAGTTGTACTCGTGGCGCCAGGTGTCGGTGGCACCCTGTGCGGCGGCCAGGTCGGCGAAAGGGACCCAGGCACAGCAGCTCCGCCCGCATCGTCTCGTTCAAGCGCTCCACCCTTGCCCTGAGTGGTCGGCTTGTAGATCCTGGCCGTGGATGGTGGCGATCCCCTTCTCCCGGCAGATGCGCTCGAAGAGCACCTCGGCAGGCCAGGGGGGGCCGGTGAAGACCTTGCCGTTGTCGGTGAGCACCTCCTCCGGGCAGTCGTAGGTCCCGCAGCGCGGCCCCGAAGCCGGCGCACGCCGCCCGGGTATTGGCCCGGCGAACTGCCGTGGCCTCGACGCAGAACCGGGAGTGGTCGTCGATGCCGGTCAAGATGAAGCCGGTGGAGCTGTCGTCGAACATGGCGTCTTCGACAAAGTCATGCTGCCAGAGCTCCATCGGTTGCTCCCGCTCGAAGCGCTGCCAGTCCTCCCGGCCCTCCTTGTGTTGCCGGTCGGGGACCAGGTTGTTGCGCACCAGTGTGCGGTACACGCTGGACAGCGAGGGAACCGGATCGACGTTGCTCTTGGCCAAGAAGTAGACCAGCCGCTTCGGGCCCCACTGCGGTGGGCCTGGCCCAGCTCGCAGATCAGAGCCTGAGGCTGGTCGTCCAGCTGCGCCGGATGACGCTTTGGGCGGTGGGAACCGTGGCGAACGCCGGCATTCCGCCTGCCCGGTATCGGTTGATCCACTCGTGGACCGTCTTGCGGGACACCTCGTGCATCTCGGCCACTTCGGTGACCGTCAACCCTGCCACCCGCACTTCCATAACCGCCCGGTACGGCTGTTCCATGACGCTCAGCTGCATGAGCATGGGCGACTCCTCATCGGCGATGGACAGTGCGAGGAGTCAACACCCGGACGGGACTGTCGGCCCGTCATTTGGAGGTGCGGTCTAACCAATCAAGCGGACTGGGACGGGCGGGCCTCCTCCCTCGTCCCGTCCTCGGCCCCCGCCTATGCCAAAATGTCCCAATGACTACACCTCCTTCGCCCGATGAGATCAAAGGTCGGATCCTGGAAGCACTCGAGCGATCTCCTGGGAGTCGGGAACTGCCAGATCTCCACGCTGTCGGACGCAGTGCTCTCCTCCAAATTCCGGGTGAAATGCTGCAGAGCGGCTGGGTCACAGCTCAATACCAAAACCTTGGAGATGGGCGTCTTCATTCAATCTGGGATGCCTTAATTAAAGCTCCCCAAGGTGAGGGAGTCGGGGGTCAGACCCATGAAAATTGATCATGTCAAAGTCCAGGGTTACCGCTCGCTATACGACATTACGTTGGTGCCCCAACCTCTGACTGTGCTCGTCGGACCCAACAATGGCGGCAAGAGCAACCTCATCGAGGCCATCGATTTCCTGGCTGAAGTTTATCGGCTTGGCCTCGAGGTTGCCGTTAGTCGGAAAGGCGGTATTGAGAATATCGCCTTTCGCCGGATGCGACGGACTAAGCGCCCCTTATCCTTTGAATTAAAAGCCACATTCGATGCCCAAGGTATTGTTCCAGGGCCTGGTAATCGATCGCCGGGGCGAGCATCCGTGGTAGAGGTCTCTGCGGTGCACCGGTTTGCTTTGGCGACGAGAAGTCAAAGGGCAAGAGAAGACTATGTTGTCACGCAAGAGTCATTGCACATGGCCGCCCGAGCCCAGGGGGCATCCAAAAGCAGCTCAATAAGGTGGCAACGCTTCCCGGATGACCCGGCGCCCTTCTCTTTGGAAGATGAGACGGAGTTGGGACCACTATTATGGAGAATGCCGTTCGAGAATCGTGACCTCTTGACTGCGGTTGTTGAGAGCACAAGACCGACTGAGCTTGCGGTAAGCATCTTCGAGCGCATGAACCCCATTATCGGCCAGTTTGCCGAAACCACGGGGTCGACCCGCGAATTTCAACTGGAACCACTCGAATGCAGAGCCGCAGGCGTCCCCACGCCGAATGCCGAACTCGATCGGCATGGCCGGAACCTCCCCGCTGTTGTTGACTACATGCGAAAGAATGATCCTCGGGCTTGGGCTCAGGTGCTCGATGCCATGCGACGCATTGTCCCAGGGCTTGACGACGTCCGTACGGAGTTCACACCGGACCGTCGGTTGGCTCTCCAATTCTTCGAACGGGGAGTTGGGCGTCACTGGTCTTCTGAGGACGTCAGCGACGGCACCATACGGAGCTTGGCTTTATTTGTCGCCATCCTCGACCCTCGTACGCCAGTTGTTTTAGTGGAGGAGCCTGAGAACGCGACGCATCCGTGGATCTTGCGGACCTTTGTTGAAGCGTGTCGAAGCGCACAGAAGCAGGTCTTCTTGACGACGCACTCCCCTGTGATGGTAGAGAATGTGAAACCGGAGGAGTTGGTAGTCGTCTGGCGACAAGATGGACGGACCCGTGTCGAGCAATTGCCGTCGCTGGACGCTGATATCCCCACAATGTGGGGGGAGGGGAAAGTGACGCTGTTTGAGCTGCTCGACAGCGGGCTCGTTCCGCAGGCCGTGCCGGGCGTTGCGGATTGAAGATCGGCATCGTGGTGGATGGGAATACGGAATATCTCGGGCTGCCGGCTGTCCTTGAGCAGCTGAAGGAATTGTGTGATGCGGTGCTAATGACTCAGCCATTGAAGGCTAATATTCAGCCTTACAGCAATCCGGCTGTTATAGCGCGGGCGTGCAAAAGCCGGTTGGTCCAGTTGGAGGCTAAGGGAGCAGATTGTGTCGTCGTGTTGCTGGATCGAGAGACTCGCCCGGAGTGTCCCGGCGAGTTGGCAACCGCGATCCGACAGCAGCTCGCGATATTGGCCCCTGTATGCGTCGGCGAAGTTGTGGTCAAGGACCGTAAATTCGAAAACTGGGTGATTGCCGATTTGGCTGCCCTAAGGAGCCAGCCGGCCCGCTTTCGTATCGGTAATCAAGTCGCCCGCACACTAAGCGGTCAGGTTGACGGCCTGGATGCGGAGTCGATACTAGAGCAAGCCACATTGCGCAGGCCTTACTCGAAAGTTCAAGATGGCGTCCAAACCCTGAGACGGGCAGATCACTTGCAGATGGCAGCGCACTCGCGGAGCTTTCGCCGTTTTTTGAGGGTGTTGCAGCATGCTCAGTATGAGACACAGAGCCGAGTGCCTGTCGCCCCAGCCGGGCCCCGGCGCCGATAGACCAATTGGCTATGAGGCGGCGGAGAACGCCTTCGACCCGCAGTGGCGTCTGCTGCGGAGGAAAATCGCCAACCCCTGACCTCGTGACCTCGTACTGGCACTGCTTCAAGTGGCCGGGCAGCATCTGGGTACTGCATGGACAACAGGCGGCGTCTTGTCTGGCTTTCCGACGCCTCACCGGATGTGTACGCAGTAAGGTACACTGCATGTCGTGAGTAAGACCGTGCCCGTGAGGGAGCTTCGCAATGCGTTGAGCCAGGTCATCGACCAGGTCGCCGACTTGCGCGAGCACGTCATCATCACCCGTCGCGGCCGCCCGGCCGCGGCGATGGTCCCTGTGGACGAGTACGAGGCCCTCGAGGAAACGGCCGAGATTCTCTCCGATCCCCAAACGTTGGCTGCCATTCAGGCCGGGCTCGAGGAGGCGGCGAGGGGCGAGACGGTGACTCTGGGCGAGTTTCGCCGTGACCTGGCCGGGCGGGCACGGTCGTAGGTGAAGGTCGAGCTCGTCCGGCGAGCTCGGCGGGAGATCCTCGATCTTGACTTTCGCCTGGCGGACGCCGTCGCAGAGGCACTCGGCTTGCTGGAGCGAGTTCCTGAGGCCGGCTACGAGCTGCGAGGGCGCCTCCGCGCCTTACGATCGTTGCGGCTTGGGACGTACCGGGTCATCTACCAAACCGATGGGCAGAAGAAGGTCCTGCGCGTTGTAACCGTTCGCCATCGCTCTGTTGCCTACCGCACTGATCCGCGCTAGCGAGTCTGCGCCGTGCCCCCGCTCGGCGCCCCGCTTTGTAGAGGCCGTACCGGGCGAATCTGCCCCAAAGGTTGCCCGAAGGTCCCTACCGAGGTCGGCCACCCGGCAGCACTATGGCGATGTGAGACCGCACCTACTCCGCACTTCGGGCACCGTCTCGTCCGTGGACGCCGAGCGCCGAGGTCGAACAGCCGCTCCAAAGATTTTAGGTGCGACCCGGCAGGCGACCGACATCGTGGCGTTGCAGCGCTTGGCCGGAAACAGTGCCGTCTGCTCCCTCCTCGCTTCGTCGAGGCCCTCCACGGGGCCATCGGCGACACTCCCCCTGCAGCGCCTGGTCCAGTGGGTGGACGGCCAGCGCCCGAAGACCCGGGACCTCACGCGGTCGGTCACCGACTTCGAGGACTTCGGCGTGACCCCACCGATGGTCAACGGCGTGGTGGTCGATGACCAGAACAAGGAACAGGTGGTCCACGGCCCCGTTTTCAGCGTCGGGCCCGACGGGGGCGGAGGAGTGCGGCTTAGAGTGGGGCGCGAGTCCATCAATCGAGTCGGCTATCGCATGGAGTTGCCCACCAGCCCACCGTGGAAGGCGTCCGTGCCTGGGCCCGTGGCGGGCAACATCGAGATGCTCGGCAACCTCGGATTCGCGCTCGACGATTTCAAACAGCGAGCGGCGTTCGATCTGACGGTGAAGGGGCGGCCGAGTGACAGCAAGTTCGCCGCCGGGGTCGAGGTGCATGAGGACGTGCACGTAGAAGACCACCGTGGGGCGTTCAACGACATCCTGGGCCCGTGGGACCAGATGATCGCCACGGCCAAGGGAATGAGCGCCACCTTCACCGGCGCCGACCGGTCCGCCGCCGAGAAGGCGTTCTACGCCTCGATGGGCGGGACGCCGGCCGAGATCGGTAAGCGCCTGAAGAAAGAGACTGACGACCTCGGGGCCAAGTTCCATGCTACGCCCGGGGGTCGGCAGGCCAACCTGGAGGAGACGGAACCCAACAAGAAGCGGGACGCCATAACGGTCTATTTCCGTCACCCCAAAGGGTAGGCGTGGATCGGCATCTACCCGTCCGGTGTCACCTTGGGCAGCCAGGCCTCGATCGCCTGGCAGTACGCCCCGGGCACCGGGCCCGCCCCCCGGCCCTCGCCGGGGGGCCATCAGCCCCATCAGCCCCCCAGCGGCGGGATGACCCCGAGCTGGGTGAACAGGCCCAGCATGTCCGGGCTCGACCAGTGCCGGTAGGCCTTGCCGTCGCGCATCTCGCCGATGTCGATGGAGCTGAAGCTGATCTTCTTCCCGGTGGCCGGGATGCCCGCCAGCTCGCCCAGGTGCGTGCCGGTGCCGACCACCTTCCACGCCGCCCGGTCACCCTCGACGAGGATCTCGCCCGGCGTAAGGACAAAGTCCGGGAAGGCCGCCCGCCACATCTGCAACAGCTGGACGAATCCCTCCCGCCCGGGGGCAACCGGGAATGGACCGATCTCCTGGTAGTCCGGGTGCACCAGGTCGTTCAGCGCATCGAAGTCCCCCGCCGAAATCGCCGTGAAAATGTCCTCCACCAGTTCCTTACCCACCTCGGCCATTGCCCTCTCCCTTCGGTCGCACCGCCCACGGTGTTGCGGACTGGGAGAACGGTACGGCGGCGGGGCACACGGCCACATCGGGCGATCACCCGATCTTTGCGCCCCCGGCGGCGCTACTCCGAGGCGGAGGAGTCCGATGCGTCCAGGAGGCCGTGGCGCAGGGCGAACATCGTGGCCGCCGGGCGGGTCGAGACCCCGGCCTTGGTGTAGATGTGCTGCACGTGGGCGTCGGCGGTCTTGGGCGAGATCACCAGCTGCCGGGCGATCTCCCGCTTCGTGGCTCCCCGGGCCAGCAAGCGCAGGACCTCCACCTCCCGCTCGGTCAGGCCGGCCACCTGCTCCCGGCGCTTGCGCGGGCGCTGCCCAGCCGCCGCCAGGACGGCGTCGGCGGCGTCACCGTCGATCCGGCCCGCCCGCACCTCGTCCCGCAGGACCCGGGCGGCCTGATCGGCGTCCATGGCCGGCCGATGGGGCCGGGGCTCCTGCATTGCCCGGAAGGCGTCGGCGGCGGCCAGGAGGCGGGCCGGTGCCCCCAGCGCACCCCCGGGCAGCGCCCGGAAGTAGCCTGACCCGTCCAGCCGCTCATGGTGCATGGAGGCCACCTGCGACACGCCCTTGAGCGCCGCCGGCCGGCCGACCACCCGGTCGGTGTAGTAGGCATGCAGCCGCACCTGCTCCCAGTCGTCGGCCGACAGGGGCCGGTCGGTGGACCAGATCCGGGAGTTGACCCCAACCCGCCCGATGTCGTGGACCAACCCCGCCCGGTACAGCATCTCGGCATCGCCGCCCATCCCCGCCCCCCGGGCTGCCGCCGACGCCAGCGCCGCCACTCCCGACGAGTGGCCCAGCAGGTAGTGGCTCTTCAGGTCGGCGAAGTCACCCATCGCCCGGAGCGCCTCCGCCAGCCGCTCCGATGACAACCCCTCCTCGGCCCCCGGCTCCTCGGCCATGACGTCATCCCAGATCGACCCCGGCTTGGATACCGAGGTGACGATCTCGTCTGCCGCCGGCAGGAAGGCGTCCACGGCATCCGGGGCGTACATGGTCTCCCGGCGGCCCCGCACCACCTCCCCGATCGCGCTGTGCTCCATCGAGCGCCGCAGCCAGTCGACGCCCTCCGCCAGGTAGACCGCCCGCACCGTCGGCGGGAGGTCCTCTCCCCGGACCCGGCCGGTGCCGCCCTTGCCGTCCCATCGCTCGCCCGTGAGGGCGATGTCGGCCTGGAACCGGGCGTCGAAGCCCATGCGGTCGGCCATGATCTGGGCCACCTCGCAGATGGCGATGAACCCCTCCTGGACCCGGGCGCCGAACATGGCCGCCCGGACTGCCCGCACGGGGAACTGCCAGGTGGGGAAGTTGTGCCGGATCTCGCCCAGCACCACCGGCGCCACCGCCCGGTTGTCCGCCAGGTCCAGCGGCGCCAGCTTCCCCCCGAGGGTGAGGTCGTCGCCCATCACCATCGCCATGGCCTCGGACTTGACCGTGCAGCCGATGTGGCGCAGCAGCGCCAGGTAGTAGACCCGGCGCAGGTCCTCCTCGGCCAGGCCCATGCGGTCTCCGATGGCCAGTGCCATGCGACACACCGCCAACCCGCACTCCAGGGGCGCTCCGGTCCCGAGATCGGTCGCGAGCGACATGACTCCCATGAGCTCGCACAGCCGCACGCCGGTGGGCTGTGCGCCGGGGGCGCCGGGACCCGGGTCTGGAGCCGCCCTCTCCATGCGGGTAAGCCTACGACTGTGATCCAGGACAACGCTGCCAGGATTCTGGTCCGGCCGGAGTCGCCGGCGCCCCCCCGGGAGCTCACGGGCGTGGCGGTGGTCGCCCTCGCCGCCTTCGTGCTCCTCATGGCGGTCAGCACCCGCTTCGGCTACCACCGTGACGAGCTCTACTTCCTCGAGGCCTCCAAGCACATGGCGTGGGGATACGTCGACCAGCCCCCACTGGCAGTCGGGTGGGCCTGGCTGGCCCGGGAGCTCTTCGGGGGCTCGCTCGCCGGGCTGCGCCTGCTGCCCGCCCTGTGCGACGCGGCCGCAATCGTCCTCACCGGGCTCATCGCCCGGGAGCTGGGCGGCCGGAGGGTGGCCCAGGTGGTGGCCGCCATCTCGGTCGCCAGCGCCCCAATCTTCCTCGCCGGGAGCCACACGGCCAACACGACGCCCTTCGACCTCCTGGCCTGGGCGGCCATCCTCTTCTTCCTCGTCCGCCTGATCCGCACCGGCGACGGCCGCCTGTGGCTCGCCATCGGCGCCGTCACCGGCCTGGCCCTGCTCAACAACGAGACCATCCTGCTGTTGGTCGCCGGCGTCGCGGTGGGCGTCCTGGTCAACCGGCAGGGCCGCCTGCTGGCCAGCCCGTGGCTCTGGGCGGGCGCGGTGCTGGCGCTGGTCATCTGGTCACCGAACCTGATCTGGGAGACCCGCCACCACTGGCCGTCGCTGGCGATGTCCCGGAGCCTGCGCCGCGAGCACTCGGGCCTCGGGAGCACCATCACGTTCGTCCTCAACCAGGTCCTGCTGCCCGGCTGGTGGGTGATCCTCCTCTGGCTGGCCGGTCTCTGGGCACTGTGGCGGGACACCGCCTTCCGGCCCTACCGGTGGGCAGCCGTCGCCTACGCCGTCATGTTCGTGGCCAACGCCATCGTCATCGGCGACCGCCCCTACTACCTCTCCGGCATCTACACCCTGGCGCTGGCCGCCGGGGCCTGCGTCCTCGAGGGCGCCCTCGCCGGCAGGCACGCCCTCTTCCGCAGCACCGCCCGCAGAAAACCCTGGATATGGCGCAGTCCCCGAGCCGTCGTGGTGTGGATCGTCGTCGTGGGCGCCATCGGCCTCATCCCCACGCTGCCCGTGCTCCCGGCCTCGGCGGTGGGCACCCTCAAACTCAACAAGGCGAACTATGACCTCGGTGAGCAGATCGGCTGGCCCAGCTTCGTCGGGGCGGTCGCCCGGGCGTACGACTCCCTGCCGGCCGCCGACCGGCGCACGGCGGTCATCGTCACCTCCAACTACGGCGAGGCCAGCGCCATCGCCTGGTTCGGCCCCCGCCTCGGCCTCCCGCGGGCCTACAGCGGCCACAACAACTACTGGTTCTGGGGCACCCCGCATCCCTCCGGCGGCCCTGCCCTCCTGGTGGGCTTCGACCGCGACCAGCTCCCGGCCAACGCCTTCGCCGCCATCACCCTGGCGGGCACCGTGCACAACCAGGCAGGCGTCGACAACGACGAGGAGGGCGCCCCGGTCTGGCTCTGCCGCGGCCAGACGACCCCCTGGACGGCCCTCTGGCCGACCTTCCGCCACTACGGCTGACCCCGCCCGACTCGGCACCCGGGTGGCATCAGAAAGGCACTTGACGTGGCACCACAATGGTGCCACAATGGCGCCATGGACTTGCGACCGTACGTCGAGAACATCCACCAGCAGCTGGCTGTGGCCGCCGCGGCTGGGGACGAGGAGGCCCAGACGCTCGCCGAGCGCCTCGCCGCCCCGCTCGACGCCGCCGTTCGCCTGACACTCCAGGACGTGCTCGCCCTGGCCGCCGAGGAGATCACCCTCGAGCTGGCCCCGGGCTCGGTCGAGCTGCGCCTGCGGGGCAGCGGCCCGGAGTTCGTCGTCACGCTGCCCCCCTCCATCCCGGCGGACACCCAGGAGGCCGAAGACGGCGACGAGCCGGACCCCGCCCCGGCGGCGTATGCCGACAGCGAGGATGGCGCGGTCTCCCGGATCAACCTCCGCCTACCCGACCAGCTCAAGGCCCGGATCGAAGAGGCAGCCGCCCGGGAGGGCCTCTCCGTGAACGCCTGGCTGGTCCGTGCCGCAGGATCAGCCATCGACCGCACCGAGCACGCCCGCCGGCGGGAACGACATGTCCCCCGGGGGCCGCAGCGCTACACCGGCTGGGTCCGCTAGCGCCCACCCGCCCGCACCACCAATTCCACACCCGCACCACCCACTTCACCAGAGGAGGTCTTCGCCATGCCTGTGTTCGCCACGCCCGGCCCCATCGCCGTCACCGTCCAGGTTGCGATGGGCCGCATCGAGATCGCCGCCACCGACCGGACCGACACTGCCGTTGAGGTGCGCCCCTCCAACGCTTCCAAGAAGGGCGACGTCACCGCCGCCGAGCAGGCCCGGGTCGAATTCGCCGACGGCCGCCTCGTCGTGCGGACGTCCAAGGGCTGGGGCAAGTACACGTTCTGGGGCCCCAAGGAGTCGGTCGATGTCCGCATCGAGCTGCCCGCCGGTTCGCACCTCACCAGCGAGCTGGGCACCGGGACCCTGAAGACGACCGGGGTGCTGGGCGACGTCAATGCCACCGTGGGCGCCGGCGACATCCAGATGGAGGACTCCGGCCCGGTCCACCTGCGCACCGGGTTCGGCGACATCACCGCCGGGTCCGTCGGTGCCCTGCAGATCTCGACCGGCTCCGGGCAGATCCACGTCGGCGCGGTGAACGGTCCCGGCGTCATCAAGAACGCCAACGGCAACTGCTGGGTCGGCACCGTGACCGGGGACCTGCGGGTGGTCTCGGCCAACGGCCGCATCACGGTCGGCGAGGCCCGGGAGACGGTCACCGCCAAGACTGCCAACGGCGATATCGAGATCGGGGGCGCAGCGCACGGGGCGGTGGTCGCCGAGACCGCCGCCGGTTCGGTGGAGATCGGCGTCCTGGAGGGGGTCGCCGCCTGGCTCGATGTCCACACCAGCTTCGGCACGGTGCGCAACGACCTCCGGGCCGGCGGCGAGCCCGGGGCGGGCGAGGGCTCGGTAGACATCAAGGCCCGTACCGCCTACGGCGACATCACCATCCACCGCACCCCGGCCCGCAGCGGGACGGCGGCGTCATGAGGGGGCACGCGACCGGCCCCGCCGTGAAGGTCACCGGCCTGCGCAAGAGCTTCAAGGACCAGGTCGTGCTCGATGGGATCGATCTGGAAATCGCCTGGGGCACCGTCTTCGCCCTCCTGGGCCCCAACGGGGCGGGCAAGACCACCACCGTGCAGATCCTGGCAACGCTGCTGGCCCCGGACGCGGGCGACGTGATGGTCGGCGGCTTCGACCTCGCCCGCCAGCCCGAGGGGGTCCGCAGGTCGATCGGCGTCACCGGGCAGTTCTCCGCCGTGGACAGCATCTTCACCGGCGAGCAGAACCTCAGGCTGATGGCTGAGCTCAACCACCTGGGCAAGGCGGAAGGCCAGCGCCGGACCACGGAACTGCTGGGGCGCTTCGACCTGGCCGACGCCGCCCGCAAGCCGGTCGCCGCCTACTCGGGCGGCATGCGCCGGCGGCTGGACCTGGCGATGACGCTGATCGGCGACCCGGGGATCATCTTCCTCGACGAGCCGACCACTGGCCTGGACCCCCGGAGCCGGCGCACGATGTGGGCGATCATCCGGGAGCTGGTGGCCGGGGGCATCACCATCCTGCTGACCACCCAGGACCTCGACGAGGCCGACGAGCTGGCCGACCGGATCGCCTTCCTGGACCGCGGCCACCTGGTGGCCGAGGGGACCCCGGCCGAGCTGAAGGCCCGCATCCCAGGCGGCCACGCCCAGCTGGAGTTCCGCACCAAGGCCCAGCTTGCCGCCGCCGCCGATGCTTTGGGCGAGGGGTCCCGGGACGACGAGGCCCTCGTCCTGCGGGTCCCCATCGACCAGAGCCTGGGGGCGCTCACCGCCCTGCACCAGGCCCTGGGCGACCTGGCCCCCAGCGTGGAGCGCATCACCGTGCACACGCCCGACCTCGACGACGTCTTCTTCGCCCTGACCGGCAGCACCCCCGCCACCGCACACGAATCCGAGGAGGCTCTCGCATGAGCACCGCCGCCTACGCCCTGCGGGACTCCCGCACGATGCTGCGCCGGGACCTGCGCCATGCACTCAGCTACCCGATGATGGCCATCAGCGGGCTCGCCGTCCCCCTCCTGTTCCTGCTGCTCTTCGCCGGGGTCTTCGGCCACACCCTGCGGGCCGGGCTGAGCACCGCCGCTCTGGCGGGCGGGCACTACATCGACTACCTCGTCCCGGGGATCCTGCTGATGACCGCGTGCTCGGCGGCCGAGACCACCGCAGTGGGCGTCTCCACCGACATGACCGAGGGGATCGTCCAGCGGTTCCGCACCATGGCCATCAGCCGGGCGTCCGTGCTGACCGGGCAGGTGCTCGGCAGCGCCCTCCGCACCCTCGCCAGCAGCGCCCTCGTGGTGGGCGTGGCCATCGCCCTGGGGTTCCGGCCCACCGCCAGCCCGGTCGGATGGCTCGCCGCCACCGGCCTGTTCGCCCTGCTGACGCTGGCCGTCACCTGGCTGGCGATCGCCTTCGGCCTCTTCGCCAAGACGCCCGCCGGGGCCAACTCCCTGGCGCTGATCCTGGTGGTCCTGCCCTTCATCAGCAGCGCCTTCGTGCCCACGGCGTCGATGCCCGCCGGGGTGCGGTGGTTCGCCCAGAACCAGCCGTTCACCCCGGTGATCCAGGCCCTGCGCGGCCTGCTCACCGGGTCGCCGATCGGCCACGCCGCCGTCATCGCCGTGATCTGGTGCGGGGCGATCGGCGTGGTGGGGTACCTGTGGGCCCGTGCCCGCTACGACCACCTGCCGGTGCGGTGAGGGCGATTGCGCACCAGAGCCCTGTTGGGCCTGCAGCCCCCTGACGTCGGCTCATCTCCTACGCCCGCCTTAGACCGCCCGGGATAAACCGAACCTACTGCGGCGGCTGCACGACGGCCACCCACCGGACGGAGCCAGGACGATAATGAGCCAGCAGGCCCACCGGCGCCTCCGGGTGCCCGAGATCACCGCCTTCTTCTGGATCATCAAGGGGCTTTCCACTGCCCTGGGCGAGTCCACCTCCGACTACCTCGTCCACGCCATGGCCCCCGTCCTGGCGGTGCTGCTGGGCTTCGCCGCCTTCTGCTTCGCTCTCGCCCGGCAGTTCCGCACCCGGGGCTACCAGGCCTGGAACTACTGGTTGGCCGTGGTCATGGTGGGCATCTTCGGCACCATGGCGGCCGATGTCCTCCACGTGGGCTTCCATGTCCCCTACGTCGCCTCGACCATCCTCTACGGCCTCAGCCTCGCCGCGGTGTTCATCACCTGGGACCGGACCGAGCACACCCTCTCGATCCACAGCATCGACCGCCCCTCCCGGGAGCTCTTCTACTGGGCGGCGGTGTGCGCCACGTTCGCCCTCGGCACGGCGACCGGCGACCTGACGGCGTTCAGCCTCCACCTCGGCTATGTCCGGTCGGCGCTGGCGTTCGCCGTGCTGATCGCCATCCCCGCCATCGGGTACGCCCGCTTCCGGCGGGGCGCCACCTTCTCGTTCTGGTTCGCCTACGTGGTCACCCGGCCACTCGGCGCCTCGGTGGCCGACTGGCTGGGCAAGCCCACGTCGACCGGCGGGCTGGGCCTCGGTGCCGGCCGGGTCAGCCTCGTCCTGGCCGCCCTGATCGTAATCCTGGTGGCCTACCTGGCCGCCACCGGGCGGGACGTGCAGCGGCCCCAGGCGCAGGAGGCGTGGTAGCGCGGACCCGCCCCGGCACCCCCGGGATGCGGGAGACAAAATGGCCCGACGGGTGCAACATGGGTGCCGCCATGGCAGAGGGGAGTGACGATCGCTACGACCACGACGGGGAGTCGATCGGCCCCATCGCCCATGGCCAGCTCTGCTACCTCCAGATCCCGGCCCTCGACGTCGCCCGGTCGGCGGGCTTCTACCGGGCGGTCTTCAGCTGGCACGTCTCGCCGCCCGACACCGGCTTCGAGGCCCCCGGCATCATCGGGCAGTGGGTGACCGACCGGCCGCCCTCCCCGGCGGCCGGCCCGCTGGGATGGATCTTCGTCGCCGGCATGGACCCCGCCCTGCGTGCCGTCGAGGACCACGGCGGGACGGTGGTCTCGCCGCCCGAGCCTGACGGACCGGTGCGGTGGCTCGCCACCGTCGCCGACCCCGCGGGCAACGTCGTTGGCATCGTGTCGCACGGAACGCGCTGAGCCCTGCGGGCGCCCATGACGAGATCCCGGATGGCCACCCTGCTGGTGCTCGCCCTGATGCTGGCGGGGTGCGGCGGTGCTGCGCGCCGTACCGCGCCTCGCCCCAAGGCGCCGCCGCCGTCCCCCACCCCCGCCACACCGGTCCTCGCCGGACCCGGGTGCGGCGCCGGCGCCCGGTCCGGGTCGACCACCCTGGCGCTGATGGTGGACGGAGTCAGCCGCACGGTCATTGTCCATGTGCCCGAGGAGTACACCGGTATGGCCCCGGTTCCCCTGGTGCTCAACCTGCACGGCAGCAACGGCACCGCCGCCGGCCAGGAGGTGCTCTCCGGGATGGACGTCACCGCCAACGACCAAAACTTCCTGATCGCCTACCCGCAGGCCGCCCTCCCGGCGGGGCAGGGCTATGACTGGAACGTGCCCGGCGTGCCGCTCTACGGCACCCACCAGGTCCCCCGCAGCGCGCCCAGTGACGTCGATTTCCTCACCGGCCTCGTCCGTATCCTCGGCGGCCGCTACTGCATCGACGCCCGGCGGGTGTACGCCGCCGGGTTCTCCGGGGGAGCCCGCATGGTGAGCTCGCTGGCCTGCGAATCGTCGGCGACCTTCGCCGCCATCGCCGCAGTGAGCGGGCTGCGCCGCCCCTTCCCATGCCCGACGACCCGGGCCGTGCCGGTCATCTCGTTCCATGGCACCGCCGACCCCGTCAACCCGTACCTCGGCCACGGGCAGCCCAGCTGGACCTACTCGGTGACCCAGGCGGCCGAGGACTGGGGCGGCCAGGACGGTTGCCGGATGCCTGGGACCCGCTCTCGGCCGATGCCCGACCTCAGCCTCATCCGTTACTCCGGTTGCTCCGACGGGGCGATGGTCGAGCTGTTCACCCTCAACGGCGAGGGTCACGAATGGCCCGCCGGGCCGCTGATGCCCCGGTCCTGGACCAACTCGCTGGGGCCCCAGTCGAATGCTGTCAACGCCAACGACGCCATGTGGGCCTTCTTTATGGCCCATCCCCTGCCCAATGTGGCGGCCTTCACCGAAGCCGGGCCGTGCGGCCCCACACCCGGCTCACCCGGGGCTGCTCAGAAGATCCGGCACTCCACGACGAACGGCCCGGAGGACTGCGCGCCAGCCCCCACCACCTGAAGGCCTGCCCGGGCGGCCAGGTTCCGGAACTCGGCCAGGGTGTTGTGCGTGGCGCCCAGCAGAACCATCTCGATGGACAGGCCGCGGGGCGCGTCATCGGGCACGACGCCGCCCGTCACCACCACCCGACCGTCCGGCCCGCCCGCCGCGGCACAGCTTTGCAGGATCCGGACCGTTTCGGCGTCCGGCCAGTCGTTCAGCACCTTGCGCAGCAGGTAGACATCGGCTCCGGGGGGCAGGCGGTCGAAGAAGCTCTGGCCGCATACGGCCACCCGGCCGGCGAGCGCGGGATCCCGCAGGGCATCGGAGGCCCGGGCGACCGTCCCGGGGAGATCGACCAGCGTCCCGTGCAGGTGCGGGTGGGCGCGCAGCAGCGCCGCCAGGAAGCTCCCGGTGCCGCCCCCGACGTCGATCACGCTCCGCACGGCCTCCCAGCCGCCCGCGATGGCAACGTCGGCGCTCGGCTCCCCGTGGCCCGACGGCCCCATGAGGGCGTCGAAGCTGGCCGCCACGGTCGGGTGGGCGGCGAGATCCTCCCAGAACGGGAGCCCGAACGCCTCCCGGTAGCCGGGCTGGCCGGTCCGCACGTAGGTCAGCAACGTGCCCCAGGCCCCGGCCATGCGCCCCCCGATGCCGTTGAGGTCGAGGAAAGGGGACTGCGCCTGCAGCTCGCGGGCGGCGGCGTTGCGGGCGAAGCATCCGGGTTCGGGCTCCAGGAAGATGCCTGCGCCCACCAGGTGGCCCAGCACCGCATGCAGCGCCCGGGGATCGCACCCGGCGGCGGCCGCCAGGTCCTCCACCGGCACCGGCCCGGCGTCCTCCCGGCAGGCGATGTGGTCGGCGATCCGCAGGGTTGCCGCCACGTGGATGCACCACGGCGTGCACAGGTCCGTCAGCCGGCGCAGGTCAACCGCCGGCTGGGCGGGCTCCGTCACGGGCGGTGATGACCCACCGGCGGGATGCACCACAGGGTATAGCGCGTCGTGTAGATGTAGGCCGTGGGTGTCCCCTTCTGGAATTTGCCGTTGATCTGGTGGGTTTCGGTGATGGCGGCGGCACCCGCGACCGTGGCGGTGGCGACCCTCAACCGTGCCCTGCGCTGCCGCATGAACCGCTCCCTGCCCAGCGCCAGCCGGTCGCCAGTAGATACCGACAAAAGATCCTTGAACTATTCGAGGATACCAATGTCCGGGTCCCTGGGCGGCCGATAACGGGCCAGTCGGCCAAAAAATACGCTGAAAGTTCCCGGTCCGTTTACGCCTTGTTCATGCCGGAGGAAACCACCTCAGCCTACGTGCGTGACCTTAAACGTGACGACCGCGATGCCGACGGGCAGCGGACCCACGACCTTCTTGAATGCGGCGGGGGAGAGGTCGAGGCCGCGGTCCGGGGTCAGGTAGGGGCCGTGGTCCTCGATCAGGAGGGTGGCGGTGCCGGCGGGTCCAGTGACTTGGATCGTCGTCCCGCACGGCAGGGACTTGTCGGCGGCCCACATGACCAAGCCGGTGGGCAGGGCATGCCGGGCACCGTTCTGGAAGCAGGCGATGGGCCGCCCCGGATACCACGAGGCGATGGTGCTGCCCGGTCCCAGCGGGATATGTTTCCCGCTCAGGTCCGTAGCTTCGGGGGTTTCGTTACCCGTCAATGCCTTCGGGATGGCAATCAGCGGCGAGATCGACGGGGCGGGGCGCGGGCTGGAGGCATCCGCCAGCTGGACCGCGGGCCCTGCTGCCCCCAGGGCACCAGCAGGTGGTCCCCGCTCGTCCCGGCGGGTGCTCCGGTTCGCCTGCAGGGCAGGCAGCAGGACGAGCGGCACGACAATCAGCGCGAGCAGACCAGCGGAGGCGAGGATGATTCGGTGCAGATGAAGGGGAACCCGGCGGCGTGGCTTCGACCCGTGCAGAACTGGCGATGATCCCAGCGTTGATGCCCATGGCCGAAGCCGCGTTCCGGCGGCCTTGTGCGCTTGTAGTGAGTGCCGCGCAGGTGGATTGCGCTCGTGCATTGGCTGGGTTCGCTGTCCCCTTGACCAAGGCGCTGACCGGGGTGCTGACCTCGGTCCAGACGGGGGCGCGTTGAAGCCACCAAAGGGTCCTGCCATTTACCCTCCCTGCTCGTGGCACGTCTGCCCGGGAGCCGGCGGCCGTCATCGCAGACCGCCCCACCTGCTCCCCACTGGGGGCGCGAAAACACGCCCCAGACCGTGCCTGTCCGATGCGCCAGACGCCCATCTCGGGGCCGTTCCCCCACAACGGTCGGCCCTGGGCAAGCCCGGCAATCCCTCTCCCGCCGCCTGCGCGCCCGGCGCGCCAGCGCGATGTGCAGCATCCGCAGTGCCTGTTGCTCGCCTCACCCCCCCAAGTTCCGGCTGTCGGCTACGGTGGGTGCCGCTCATCTCTGCAGGGTTGGGAGTTTACACATACACGCCTGTCATTCGTCAAACTCAGGTGGAACTCTAGCGAGATGGTTACGGTTTATTAATATGCAGATTGGCTCGAAATCAGGCCGCACGACAGACAAATCTCTCGTGCAAGTCTTCGTTTCGGTATGGTTTCGTGATCTGGAGCCCGCGAGGCATTTAGGGCGCCGGTTATCAGTCGAATGGCACCAAGCTGGCCCGACGAAACCGACAAAGACCCTCCCTCGAGGCGCACCTTCATCCACAGCATGTGGACAACTGGGTGAGTGTTCAGCCGAAGGTCAGGGAGCCGTCGCCTGGCGTTCACAATCTCGTCACAAACGGCAGGGGCGGGCGGAGCGTGTCCAGTTGGGGCCGGGTCCGGGCTCCGACGCGTTCGGGGTCCACGCATGCCGGCCCCTCGGCTGAAGTGGGGGACTTCTGTCCCGGCCAGCGGTTCAAATGTCCCCCGGATGATGTGCGCGGCGTAGCCCCCCTCGAACCCTCCAGCAGCCAGGTGGGCCGCATGCGGCATCGCGCCGGTGCCCGGTGCAGCTCCCCGGCGGCCCGCAAGCGGGGAGGATTCCCGGCGCCCGATGCGGGGATGGGAGGCGGCCATGACGGCGCACGGATGGCTCTCCCTATACTTCGCCTGTGAGCCCCGCCATCACGCCCCAGGATTCGGTCCGGGAGGCCCACGCCCTCATGGGCGCCATCGACGCCGCCGCCCGGGAGCGGGACTGGCGGGCAGTGGCCAATGCCTGCCAGGACGCCATCGCACACCCGTGCTCCCCACACGCCTTCTACCTGCCCGACCTCTGGACCGGCCTCGCCGAGGCCTTCGCCCTGCAGGAGCGCTACGACGACGCCATCGGTGCCCTGGAGCACGCCATGGCCGCCGGGCACCGGGCATGGCCCCATCCCGACGCCGATGTCGCCCGCCTCCACCTGATGGCCGGCCGGCGGGAGCAGGCCGACGCCCTGTTCGCCTCACTCCGCGACCGGACCCCGGATGACCCCTGGCTCTTCCGCTCGGCCGGCGACGGCTACCTCTCGGTGGGTGACTACGGCGCTGCCCTGCAGTGGTTCAGCGACGGGGTGGAGGTGGCCATGGCCGCCGGCGACCCCGAGGGCTTGGTCCGGGCGTTGCAGGAGGGCCGCCGGGAGGCACTGAAGCACATGGACGCCAGTGGCGGGGACCTCGACGAGCGGGTCGATGCCTTCCTGCGCACCTGGGAGCCGCCGCCGCCCGGCAGCTGGCAACTCCCCGAGTGGCCCGAGGACCTTGCCACCGAGCCACCGCCCCCCGGCCCGTGCCTGCACTGCGGTTGGCGCCCGCCGCCCACCGCCGAGGAGATGGAGGACGCGCCCGGGGCCCGGGTTCCCACCGCCGGGTCGGTCTCGATGGGCGTCGCCTGGTTCACCGCTGAGGAATGGCCCCGGGCCACCGCCCAGTGGCCATCGCTCCTGGAGGACATGCCCGCCGACCACACCGCCTACCTGCGCGAGATCGAGTCCCGGGTCTCCCAGGTGGCCACCGGACTCGGCGCCCGGCTGATCATGGTGCCACTCTCGATGGGTGGCCTCCTGGCCTACTGTGCCGAGCAGCCTGGCCTCGACCCGGGCAGCGGCCGGGCGCGGGCCGACTACGCCGCCTCACTCCTCGCCGACGGCCACGGCCGGGAGTGGCCTCCGGAGCGCAACGATGTGTGCTGGTGCGGCTCGGGGAAGAAATACAAGGTGTGCTGTGGCTCACCCGTTGCACTTGTCTAGTGGCCCGGACCTAGACTGGGACTGTTAGCGCTGAACTCGTCGTGTACGACCTGGCTGGCCGCCGCGGCCCGTCGATTTGCGATGAGGGCACTTTGCCGCTTTTTGCGTGCCAATCGACCTCAATCCCTGGCCTGGCCGAGAGGCCGCGGCGAGAACCTCCCCTTTAGGATTAGGTAAGCCCCCGCCGCGCCGCCACTGCTGCCCGGAAGGCCGCCGCCCCGGCCGCCCAGGTGCCGTCCAGGTCGGCTCCCGGCCGGCTCCGCCCGTCGATCTCCAGAATCATCAACCCGTGGGCGAAGGCCCACAAGGCCCGGGCGAGGTTCTCCTCACCGGTGACCATCACGAAGGGTTCCGCCGCCCAGTCCTCGAGCCCGGGCCGCAGCAGGTCCCGGGGGAGCTGTCCGGCGGTCGCCAGGCGGTTGAGGTTCGGCTGGGCCCGGCTCAGGGCCCGGTAGCGGGCCAGCAGCCGGGGGATGGCCTCGGACGGCGGGGCCGCCCGCAGCTCGTCGTGCAGGGCACCGCCCATCTCCTCCAGCCCGGCCTCGATGAGCGCCACCTCGATGGCCTGCTTGCCGCGCAGGTGCTTGTAGAGGGAGGGAGCCCGGATCCCGAGCTCCCCGGCCACCCGCCGCATCGTCGGCACGGCCGGCCCTTCGGCCTCCAGTAGCCGGCGGGCGGCGGCCACCACCTCCGCCGCCCGGGGGGTCAGGGTCTCCTGCATCCGTTATTCACCAAGCATTCACTGCGGCCGCTCGAGCACAAACACCGGGTGGCGGGGGGCTATCGCGGCCAGCTGCTCGTCGGTCGAGTCGGCCCCGACGCCGCCGAAGAACACGCCCACCTCGGCCTTCCAGCGCCGCAGGTAAGCCCGCAGCACCCGCACCTTCTCGTCGTCGGCTAGCTCCTGGGCCTGCCGGGCTTCCCGCCGCTTGCCGAGGAGCAGCACCAGACGGCCGCCGTCGGCCCGCACGTTGCGTACCCACTGGGTCTCGCCCCGGGGGGCCACCAGGTACTCCCGTCCGTCGAGCTTCAGGAGGTTCACCGGGGTCCGTCGGGGCTCCCCAGTTGTGCGCCCGCGCACCTCCAGGACCCGGCTGCCCCAGACGCTCAGCCCGAGCCGGGTGGACAGCGCAACGATGCCGTTGAACACGTGCTTGGTGAAGAACCCGGGCTCCTGGTAGTGCACCGGCTCGGTCTGCGCCATGACGGCTCCCCTCGAGAGGCTAACTACGTTAGCCATCACTGTAGGCTAACGACGTTAGCTTGTCAAGCGCCTTCGGGGGGCCGGGGGGGGCCAGGGCCCCCCACTGTGGGCTACCGGACACCCCCGACTGGGACTAGCCCATACGCCAGTTGGTGCCCAGGAAATAGCCCGTTCTAGCCATTGGCCGCCCCCATGCGGGTGCCGATCACATAACTGCAGGAGGACCAGACGCGGCGGGGCCAGCGGCGTCTGGGCGCCTGTGTCTTCGCACAACGACCGGATCAGGTTTCAAGGAGGGGTGAGGATGAGGTTGCGACGGCTCCAACTTCGTAAAAACGACCGGGGGACAGTCGCCCTCGAGTTCGCTCTGATCGTTCCCGTCTTTCTGCTGCTCGTGTACGGGGGCTTGTCCTTCGGCCTGGCGATGGCCGCCAAGGGTGTCATGACCGAGTCCGCCGCCGAGGGTGCCCGCGCCGCGGTGGGTGCGGCGCCGGACGCCAGCGGCAACCAGTGCTTCGGCTACCAGAACACCGCCAAGGCAGCCGCCCAGAACGCGATCAAGTCGATGAGCCAGAACTCCTTCGCGCAGATCACCGCCACCGCGGTGCCGTGCAACGCCAGCTACACCGCCGGCGTCACCGTCACCGTTGCCGTCTCCTTCCCGTACAGCGCCCACCCGAGCATCCCCAATGCTCCCGGGCTCGGGCTCGTCATGCCATCCAGCCTCAACGTGCAGTACTCGGTCGGGGTGTCATGAGCACCCGCATGTCCTGCGCCGGTGCCTGGCTCGCCCGCCGGTTCCGCTACGCACTGCGAGGCCCCGACGGTGAGCGGGGCGTCATTGCCATCCTCGCCGCCATGCTCCTGACCGTGATGATCCTGGGCACCGCATTCGCCGTGGACATCACCGGCCGGGTCATGGAGCTGCGCCGGGACCAGGCGGCCGCCGACCTCGGCGCCCTCGACGCCTCCTGGGGCATCCAGGCCGGCACCTACCAGACCCTTGCCTATGCCAGCGCCCTGCGCAACGGCGTCGACCACACGAAGTCCCGCACCACAGTCAGCGCCCAGCTCGCCACCTACGCCAACGGCAACTGCACCGTCGGCGGGGTGAGCCCGAACGCCGTCCAGGTCGCGGTCACCACCCCCTACGACGACTTCTTCGGTGCGAGCCACTCCGAGTTGACCCGCTACGCGTGCGCCACCAACTCCGGGAAGGCGCAGTTCTCGGTCGGCACCACGCTGGTCGATGTCAACGTCGGCCTGAACGCCCTGGGGACGAGTGGGAGCCTGGGCCTGGTGGGCTACCAGGGCCTGGCGTCGGGCAACATCACACTCGGCGCCCTCGCCACCCAGCTGGGATTCGGGGCGCTCTCGCCCGATCAGGTCCTGGCCCAGAACGTCACCGTGGGCCAGCTCCTCAGTGCCTCCTCCGGCCTGCTCAACGCTTCGGGCAACCCGACGGCGGCAGCGCAGCTCTCGTTGCTCGCCACCGCTGTGAACCTCGCCTCCCACGGGAGCTCCACCGTCAACCTCGGTAAGGTCCTCAACCTCCAGCAGGGCAATGGCGTGGGCCTGGGCACCGGCGTCAACCTGCTGCAGCTGATCGAGGGAGGGGTGCAGCTCGCCAACCAGAATGCTGGGATCGCACTTGGTCTCAACGCCTCTCTGCTTGGGTTGACGAGCATCAGCACCAACGTGACCGCAATCGTTCCCCCCACCATGAGTGCCTACGGCCCCGTGGGCATCTCCGCCACCAACACGCAGGCCACGGTCAGCCTCACCATCGGCTTCAACGTTTCTGTGGGACTCTCGCTCTTCAGCGTCACGCTGCCGATCAACCTGACGCTCGGCGGAGCCACCGGCACCCTGACGGCCATTGATTGCACCAGCGCCAACCCTACGGACATCAAGCTGGGCACCTGGTTCCTGCCGGTCAACACCACGATCAGCGGGGGCACCATCAAGCTCCTGGGCCTGAACGTGGCCACCACGGGCGGGACCGTTGCCATCCCCAACAGCTCGACCTCCGGCACCCAGGTCAACGAGCCCACGAACTTCAACTTCATTCCGCCGGGCAACACGCCGAACCCGTCCCTGCCGACGCCGGTCTCGGTCAGCTCGACGCTGGGGACACCCACTGTGGCGCTGACCATTACACCCCTCGGGCTGCCGATCGCGCTGACCACAGCGGTGCTGGACCCACTGGTGGGCACGCTGGTCAGCAACGTGGTCAACGCCATCGGGCCGGCCCTTGGGGCCTCGATCGGCGCCAACGTCGACACCGCCGACTACCTCGGCAACAAGGCTTCCTGCTCGGCTCCCTCTTTGGTCAAGTAGGAGCGCAGGAAGGGCAACACCTGTCGAGGGGGTGGGGGCCTGGCGGGGTCCCCACCCCCCGACTCCACTCCCGAGCAACCCCGGCGCCTCGGGGCGCTGCGTGTAGCCTGGAGCCATGGCACTGACCCTTATGGCGGTCCACGCCCACCCCGACGATGAGGCCATCGGCACCGGTGGCATCCTCGCCCGGGCGGCGGCCGAGGGGATCCGCACCGTCGTGGTCACCTGCACCAACGGTGAGTACGGCGACGGCCCCGGCGGCGTCAAGCCCGGCCAGGAGGGCCACGACCCCGAGGCGGTCGCCAAGGTGCGCAAGGCCGAGCTTGAAGCCGCCTGCCGGGCACTCAACGTCACCCACCTCGAGATGCTCGGCTACCACGACTCCGGGATGGTGGACTGGGAGTACAAGGCCAACCAGGGGGTCTTCGCCCGGGTCCCCCTGGAGGAGGCCACCCAGCGCCTGGCCGCCCTCTTCGAGCACTACCGCCCCGATGTGGTGGTCACCTATGAGGAGGAGTCCGCCTACGACCACCCTGACCACGTCCAGACCGCCCGGGTGACGCTCGCCACGGCGAAGGCCACCGGGATCCCCCGCAAGCTCTACCTGACGGCGCTGAGCCTCAAGAACTGGCAGAAGCTGGCCACGATGATGCAGGAGCGCGGGATCGAGTCCCCGTTCTCAGACCCCGATCCGGCGTGGGTGGAGCGCCTCCAGGCGAGCGAGGCCAAGATCACGACCGCGGTGGACGTCAAGGCCTACGCCCAGGCCAAGCGGGCAGCCGTCCAGGCCCACGCCAGCCAGATGGACGAGTCGTTCTTCAACAAGCTCCCCCCGGACCTGTTCGACTTCGCTTTCGGCGAGGAGACTTTCATCCGGGCATCGGACACCACTGGGGTCCCCGTGCCCGAGGTCGACCTCTTCGCCGGCCTCCGGTAGGACCCGCCGGTAGGACCCTCCTTCCCAGAGTTTGCCCGTCTCCGGCGGCGGCGCTATCATTCTCCCTATTAAGACGGTACAAAAAAGGGGAGGGTGGTGATGGACGAGCGGCTCCACCAGATCTTCAGCTTCCCGAACCCGGTGAATGAGGTCTCCGCGCGCCTGGTGGCGGGCGGGGTCGTCCTCATGAGCCTCTCGGCCATCGTCTTCGACCAGAAGTGGATCACCCTGGTCATCGCCTACGGATTCATCGCCCGGGTGCTGACCGGGCCTTCATTGAGCCCGCTCGGCCAGCTGGTCACCCGGGTGGTGACACCCCGGCTGCCCTTCGCGGCCAAGCCCGTGCCCGGCCCCCCCAAGCGCTTCGCCCAGGCCATGGGTGTGGGCTTCTCGGTCACGGCCGCCGTCCTGGCGGTCGGCTTCAAGCAGTGGGGAGCCGCCGAAATTGTCCTCGCTCTCCTCATCGGGGCGGCGACCCTGGAGTCCGTCTTCGCCTACTGCATGGGCTGCAAGATCTTCAACCTCTTGATGCGGGCGGGCATCATCCCGACCAGCGTGTGCGAGGAGTGCAACAACCTCGCCCTGCGCGTGCGCCCCACCGCCTGACTCCTTCTTGCGTTTCCCACCCCCCGCGCCGGAAACTCACCCCGGCGGTTGGAGGGATCGCCGCAGGTGTTGGCCGGGGAGGAGGCTGCTGCAATGGCAATGCCGGGGTGGGGCCGCACAGGCCGGGTGGTGCTGGTGGCACTGGGGGTCGCCCTGCTGGCGGCCGGGTGTGGGAAATCGAAGAACAACTCCAACGGACCGACGCCCAGTAGCTCCGAGCCCGCTCCGGCGATCACCGCCTCGGTGCCCGGCCTGACGGCCACCGCTACGCCCTCGCCCACAGCGTCGCCGTCGCCGTCGCCCAGCCCGAAACCGAAGCCGTCACCGACCCATGCCACCCCGTCGGCGACCCCCTCGGTGACACCGACTGTGCAGGTCACGCAGGCAAGCGGCTCGACCATGACGGTGAAGGCCGGGACCGTCCTTAACCTGACTCTGGCGGTCGAGCCCAGCTACGCCTGGCAGGTCACCATCCAGCCCGACGCCTCGGTGCTGGCCGTGTCGGGCACCAGGGTGTTCACGCCGAGCCCGGCCCCGTCGTCCAGCCCCGCCCCGCCGTCGAGCACGGCGACCGCCACGGACTTCCGCCTGACGCTCACCGCTGTCGCCCCCGGGACCACCAGCTTCGCCCTCGAGGAGATGGCGAGCGGCAATCCCCAGGCCTTCCGCATGTACGCCCTGACGGTGGTGGTGACCTCCTCGTGAGATAGTGGTGTCATGCCTATTCACGATTACCTCTGCCAGGACTGCAACCAGCGCTTCGAAGCTCTGACGACCTCCGCCAAGGCGGACCAGGTCGCCTGCCCCAGCTGCACCAGCGCCACCACCCGGCGCCTCATCTCGGTGATCGCCGGCGTCGGCGGGCGGGCGGGGGACAGCTACGGGGCCTACGCAGGATCGACCTCCTCCGGGGGAGGAGGCGGCTGCTGCGGCGGTGCCGGGGGCTGTGCCTGCGGCCACTAGGGATTTCCGCTTCGGCTGGGCGGGTTGAGCTCTGCGTACATGGGGAGCCACATAGAACACCCCGATGTACGCAGAATCACGATCGGGCCTTCCCGACGCCTGGACAGGGACGTTGACTCACGATCGCGCGGGCCTGCGTGATTCTTAGTCGGAAATAACCCCCGTTGGCTCTGCTATCGCGGCGGGCGTGATCTGCTCGAGCGGCACCGCCTCCAGTTCGACCTCTGCGCCAGGTTCGGGCTGCACCGCAGTTACGTCCAGGGCCGAATTGAGCGAGGGCTCGATCCCAATGTCGCCTGCCTCGGCCTCGGGCTCAGGCAAAACCTCGACCGGCCCCGCCTCCGGCGGCGCCTCGGCCTCGGCCTCGGGCTCAGGCAAAGCCTCGACCGGCCCCGCCTCCGGCGGCGCCTCGGCGTCGGCCTCGGGCTCAGGCACAGCCTCGACCGGCCCCGCCTCCGGCGGCGCCTCGACCTCGGGCTCGGGTTCAGGCAAAACCTCGACCGGCCCCGCCTGCGGCGGCGCCTCGACCTCGGGCTCCGGCACAGCCTCGACCGGCCCCGCCTCCGGCGGCGCCTCGGTCTCGGCCGCGGGCGGCTCCAACACGAACGGCTTCAAGTCCAGCTCGTCCGCCAACGCCTCGTCCCCCAACTCGCCGTCCGCCCTGGCCCCGATCGCCTCGTCAGTCCCCAAAGCCCCGTCCGCCAGCGCCGGGGCCACGAGGTCCACCGGCAGCGTCACCGGGGGCGGCGCCCAGGTGCCGGCGTAGGCCGGGGCCTGCAGGTAGCGCTGGCGCACCGTCGCCAGCACCGCTTCCAGGAGGATCTCGTCGCCCCACCCGTACGCCATCGAGCCCGGCACCTTGCCCCGCACCATGCCCGCCAGCTGGGCGGACAGCGCCCCCCGGGCGCCCGGGTCGAGGGTGTAGCGCCGCTCCAGGAAGGACCGGATCAGGCCGTACTCCTGGTCGGTTAGGCCCGACGTGTCCAGCGGCAAGTCGGGGGCCGGACCGTAGGTGAGCATGACCGGCACCGGCTGCGCCTTCTTCGCCTCCCGGATGACCACCGTGCCGGCCGCCAGGTCGCCGATGCGCTGGTGCCGCCGGGTGAGGACCATGAAGATCGGGCCCAGCAGTGCCATGTCGATGGGCCGCAGCAGGTTGCGCACGAGGATGGAGACGAAGCCCGAGGGCTGCCCGCTCACCCGCACCACCCGCAGGCCGAGCGCCCGCTTGCCGATCGTCCGGCCGTTCCAGATCTCCTCGAACAGCGGGAAGTAGCCCCAGAACACCACGATGAAGCCGATGGCGAAGACGATTGCCTGCCCGGTGGCACTGCTGCCCAGCAGGCCGAACGCCGAGCCGATCCCGGTCAGGATGGCGAGGGCCACCCAGATGCCGATCTGCACCAGGAAATCGATGGCGTAGGCCCCCACCCGGGAGCCGAGCTCGGCGAGGTCGAGGTCGAGCGCCACCGCCTCGGGCGTGACGATGGAATTGGCGTCCGTGCTCATCCCGTGCTCATATGGGGTCCCCTACACTGAACTCGCACCTGCGCAATCGCCACCGAATCGCAACTGAATCGCACCGCACTGGAACGCCTTACCTACCCACAAGGGCCCACCCTTGGACATCGATTCCTTCATCCAGCATTATCGGCCCGAGTGGGACCGGCTTGAGCAGGCGTGCGCCAAGGGACGGGCCGGGCTCTCCCGGCTGAGCGGCCCGGAGATCGACGATGTCGTGCGCCTCTACCTCCGGGCATCGGCCCAGCTCGCCGAGGTCCGCACCCGCCACCGGGACCCGCGCCTCGAGGCCTACCTCAACCGGCTGGTGACCACGGCGCACAACGCGCTCTACGGGAGCAGGGTGACCAGCGTGCGGGACGCCCTCCGGCTCTTGGGCGTCCGCTACCAGGAGGCTGCCCGGCGCACGCTGCCCTACATCGTGGTGTGCGCGGTGATCACCGTTGTGCTCGCGGCGGCCACCCAGCTCTGGGTGGCGGGGTCCCGCTCGGTGCGGGCGGGCATCCTGCCCGGGGTCTCCCGCCAGGCCCTCCAGCACGGCCACCACGCCGTGAATCTCGGCGCCCCGGCCCCCGACATCTCGGGCTTCATCTTCGTGCACAACGTCCAGGTCGCGGTGCTCTCGTTCATCGTGGGCATCGCCCTGTGCGGCGTCACGCTCTACCTCGTGGCCCTGCAGGCGGTGAACCTGGGCACGCTGAGCGGGACCTTCCAGGCGCTGGGCTACTCGGGGCGGTTCTGGTCCCTGATCCTGCCCCACGGGCTCCTCGAGCTCTCCGCCATCTGCATCGCTGCGGGGGCCGGCCTGCGCATGGGGTGGGCGATCATCGCCCCCGGGGACCGTACCCGGGCCGATGCCCTCACCGCCGAGGCGCTCGACGCCGTCCTCGTGGTGCTGGGCGTCGTGCCCGCCTTCGCCCTGGCGGCGCTCATCGAAGGTTTCGTCACCCCCTCGGGCATCAACCCGGCGATCTCGATCACGCTCGGCGTGGTGGTGGCGACCGGCTACCTCACCCTGCTGTTCGGGACCCGGCGCCACAAGATCCGGCCCCCGGCCAGCGAGAAGGTGCCCGCGGTGGCTACGGCTACAGCCGGCCCCGGCTTTTGATGGTCAGGTACTGGTCGGCCAGCGCCCCGGCCAGCTCACCGGGCGGCTCGTCCACCACCGTGACCCCCAACATCCCCAGGCGGGTGGCGCTCGCCGCCCGGGCTGCCAGCGCCCCGGCAGCGGCTGCCTTGGCGTAGGCCTCCTCGCTGCCGGTGGGGACAGAGGTGGCGTCGGCCTCGACCGCCGGGTCGGATACCGCCGCCACCACCACCAGGTGGCGGGCCAGCAGCATCGGGAGCGCGGCAACGAGCCCTTCCATGGCGGCCGGGTCGGCGAGCTCGGTCAGCAGCACCAGCAGCGCCCGCCGCCGGTAGCGGGCCAGCAGGAGGCCGAACGCCCGGGAATAGTTCGGGGCGTCGAGCGTCGGGTGGATGTTGAACAGCACGTCGAGGATGCGGCGGGCCTGGCTGCGCCCGCTCCGGGGCCCGACGGTCACCCGCACGTCGCCGGCGAAGGCGGTCATGCCCACGTGGTCGCCCACCCGGCCCGCCAGCTCGGCCAGGGCGATGCCGGCGTCCAGGGCGTGCTCGAAGCGGGGGGCCCCGCCGACGGTGCCGGCCATCATCCGGCTGGTGTCCACCAACAGCAGCACCTGCTGGTTGCGCTCCTCCCGGTAGGTGTTGGAGATCGGCTTCGGCGCCCGGGCGGTGGCCCGCCAGTTGATGCGGCGGAACTCGTCGTCGGGGTGGTATTCGCGCAGGGCGTCGAACTCCCCGCCGCCCCCGCGCATCGCCGACGACCGCTCCCCAGACTGCAGCATCCGGGCACGGTCCAGGCGCAGCTCCACCTGCCTGCGGCCGGGCAGCGCCGGATAGCACTTGACCTCGTCCACCAGAGCCAGCGTCTGCTGCCGACCCCCCAGGCCGAGTGGTCCCGCGGTGCGGACGGTCAAGGGGCCGATGGGGATCACCCCCCGGCGGGTCGGGGCGATCTCCTCGTCGATCTCCGCCCACGAGCCGGGTTCCACCTCCAGCGTCTGGCGTGCCGGGCGCACCCCGGCCGAGGCTCCCGCCCCTTCCCGGGTGGCGATGCGCACTGGCCGGGTGGCGGGATTGTGGAGGCGGATCTGGGCCGTGCCGGGCCGGTCGAGGGAGACCACCGGGGGCACTGTGCGGGAAGCCTGCAGGGCGCCGGTGGCGGGGGCGAGCCACACGTCCACGCCCAGCGCCACCAGCACGAGGCCATTGACCACCACCAGGTCCGCCCAGCGCGGCCCGGGCAGCACCACCACGAGGGCGGAGGCGGCGAGCACCACGACCGGCACCCAGCGGCTGGCGTACATCCCCCGCCGGAACCGCCGGGGCCGCCGGGGCCGCTCTGGTGCGGGAGTGCTCACTTCGGGACCGGCACCCGCTGGGCGACGCCGTCGAGCACCGCGTCCGGCGTCGTACCCTCGATCTCCACCTCGGGCCGCACCATGATCCGGTGGCGCCAGGCAGGCTTGAGGAGGGCCTTGACGTCGTCCGGGGTGACGAACACCCGGCCCGCCAGGTAGGCCCAGGACTTGGTCACCGAGAGCAGCATGGCGGCGCCCCGGGGGCTGACCCCGAGGGCCAGCGACGGGCTCCGGCGGGTCTGGTCGGCCAGGGCCCAGATGTACTCGACGATCTCGTCGGACACCGTCACGCCGATGGCCGCCCGGGCGGCGGCGGCGAGCTCGGCGGCGCCGGCCACCGGCCGCACGCCCAGGGCGGCCAGGTCGTGGGGGTCCCGGCCCTGGTCGTGCATGCGCAGCACCTGCTTCTCGGCCTCGGGGGCGGGGTAGCCCACCCGCAGCTTGAGCAGGAAGCGGTCCAGCTGGGCCTCGGGCAGCGGGTAGGTGCCCTCGAACTCGACCGGGTTCTGCGTGGCCACCACCAGGAACGGGCTGGGCAGGGCGTGCGACTCGCCCTCGATCGACACCTGGCGCTCCTCCATCGCCTCCAGCAGGGCGGCCTGGGTCTTGGGCGGGGTGCGGTTGATCTCGTCGGCCAAGACGAGGTTGGCGAAGATCGGCCCGGCCCGGAAGCGGAAGGTGGCGGTCTGTGCCTCGTACACCGTGTTGCCGGTGACATCGGAGGGCATGAGGTCGGGCGTGAACTGGATGCGGCGCACGTCCAGGTCCAGGGATCGGCCGAGGGCCTTGACCAGCAAGGTCTTCGCCACGCCCGGCACGCCCTCGAGCACCACGTGCCCGCGGGCGAGCAGGGCGGCCAGCACCCCGACCGTCACCGAGTCCTGGCCTTTCACCGCCTTGGCCACCTCGGCCCGCACTGCGTTGAGCGCCTCCCGGGCATCCGCCACTGTCACGCCTCCTTGTCCCGCATAGTCACAGCCTCGGGTGCATCTTCACAGCACCGACTCCTCGACCCGGCGCCCCAGCTCCTCGAGGTCCCGCCCCAGGGCAATCAGCTCGGCGTCGTCGGACGGCGGCGGGCCGCCGAGTAACCGGCGCACCGTGTCGAGATCCATCCCGGCGGCCCCGCTCACCTGGGCGGCGAGCGCCTCGACGTCGGGCGCCCCCCGCCCGGCCCCGAACCGGCGCTGGATACGGCGCACCGTGAAGGACCTGAGGGTGTCGCCCGCGAAGCCGACCGCCCGGGAGGAGCGGTACAGGCGCCCCACCGCCTCCACCAGCTCACTGGCGGGCACCGGCGAGGGCAGCCGCTCCACCGCCGGCGCCCCGAAGCGTCGGGAGGACACCGCGGCGAAGGCGACGAGCGCCAGCACCACCTGGAACACCAGCGCCTTGGCCCACAGCGGGAGCAGGTGCCAGAGGCTGGGCGGCGGCGGGGCGCCCGGCGGGAAGGGCGGCCCGAACACGACCGGCCCGGGAGCCGATCCGAAGAGCTCGACGGCGAAGGCGGCGTTGCTGGCGTTGTCGAGCAGGGCGTTGGTGAAGGGCGAGAACCCGCCCAGGGCGATCAGGCGGCCCTGGCCGAGGGGCTGGGCCAGCTCGAAGGCGCCCCCGCTGATCGGGAAGCAGGCCACGGCCCCGGGTGCTGCTTCCAGGGCGAAATCGGCTGGGTCGACGGCGATCGACCGGATCCCGGCGGTCTCCGGCGTGATGCAGCCGGGGGCCACCTTGGGTGGCCCGAACGAGTAGTGGCCCACCCGGGCGGTGGGCCCGAGGCCGGCCTGGCCGAGGGTCGTGGACCCCGGGTCGGCGACCACCAGGGTCCCGCCGTCCTGCACCCAGCCGAGAAGATTGTGGGCCTGGGCGCCGGTGCGGAGGTCGGCGAGCAGCACGAAGATCCCGCCCCCCGCGGGCGGGCGATTGGCGGTGCGCACGGTCAGGCCCATGCCCGCCAGGAGCCGGCGCAGGGCCAGCGTGCCCTGGGGTCCCGAGTCCGCCGAGGGGCCGGGCCCGGCCAGCACCACGGCCCCCACCACGACGGCGGCGACCGCCACCCACCACCCCCAGCGCCGCGCCCCGTTCCTGGTCAGGCTCATGCCGCGCGCACCTGCTGGGTGGCCTCCCGGAGGGCCTCGACCTCCGACCGTTCGACGGGGGTGTGCCCGTAGATCGCCGACTCGAAGACCTGGGTGGCGCGGGCCACCGCCGGGAACAGGTCGGGCATGCCGCTGGACACCGCCCGCCGGCACTCCCCGGCGGTCAGGCTCTGGGCAGCCGGGACGACGCCCCGGGCGGCCAGCGCCGCCAGCAACGCCCGGTAGCGCGCCCGGACGGCCGCCTCCAGGTCCCCCCGGGCGAGCGCCTCGTCGGCCATGCGGTCCCAGTCCGGCTGCTTGCTGCGCCGGGTGCCCGGGAGCGGTACCGCCCGTTCCGGGACCACCATGCGTGCCCGCCGGATCAGGATCACCACGACCAGCCCGGCGACCAGCACGGCGATCAGCGCGAGCAGCCAGGAGGGCAGCGGGATAGCCGACACCAGCGACCCGATGCGCTCGAAGATGGTGAGCAGTACCACCCAGACGTCGTGGCGGACCCGGGCCCAGAAGCTGGGGCGGGTGGCGATGCCCCGGTAGGCGAGCGCCAACTCCCGGCTGAGTACTTTCGGGTTGGGCTGCTGGGCGGTGGCCGCCTGGCGGGCGGCGTCCTCCATGGCCGCCAGCTGGTCCGAGGCATCCCGGAAGTCCTGGGCGGTGCGCCCCGAGAGGTTCTTCAGCTCGGGGTCCCCGGCGACGCCCACCCTGTGGCCTCCGGTGGCCACCTGCAGCGGCAGCCCCAGCGTGTCCCGCACCGCGTCCATCGCTCCCCGGGAGGGGTGGGCGGCGGCGGCATCTGCCTGCTGGCGGGCGGAATCCAGCCGTAGCGTCCACGTGGCCAGCGAGATCACGGGCGGGGCGGCAGCCGCCGGTGCGCCGAGCAGCGCCCCGAGGGCACACAGGAGCCCGGCGATGCCGGCGGCGATCCGCCGGCTGGCCGGCTTAACCGCCGAGCTGCTGGGCGAGGATGGTGAGGTCAAAGCCTTCCTTGCGGATGCGGAGATCGAAGTAGAGCAGGACGAGGGCGATGGTGTGGAAGGGCGTCACCAGGATGACCCCGGCGGCGGCTCCTGCCCCGCTGATCACCCACCCGACCGGGCCTGCGAAGTGGGCGACGATCCCCGGGATGATGCTCACGATGCCGGCGACGATCTCCTCCAGGATCCCGACCAGCAGGCCGAGGCCCACCATGCGCCAGAAGTTGCCTCTGGACAAGTTCCAGGACCTGCGGAGGGCCCGGCCCGGCCCGGCCCCCTCGAGGATCACCGGCACGGGGGCAATGACCAGGCGCACGGCGAAGATGATGCCGGGCACGATGAGGAGGAAGAACCCTCCCAGCGACGCCAGGCCCACCAGGATCAGGGCTCCCAGGATGGGCCAGAAGCGCTTCATCGCCGCCCGGTAGATGTCGCGCACGCTGACCGGGCGGTTCAGGTACAGGTCGGCCGACGCCCTCGCCACCGCTGCGGTCAGGAAGGGCGTCACCACGATGTACTGGATGAGGATGAACGCGAACGTGATGCTCAGCACCGGGCCGAGGTTGGCGGCGGTGCTGTTGGACGTCTGCGGCGTGAAGGGGCTCAGGCTGACGCCCGTCGTGACGTAGTGCTGGAGCAGCAACGCCCGGAGGAACTCGAGCACGGCCAGCGGGATGGCCACGATCCGGATCAACATCCTCCAGTGCTGCCGGTAGAGCTTGATCGAGGCATCGACGATCTGGCCGACCCCCATCGGGTAGAGCGGCGGGATGCCGGGCGGCATCGCCGCACCCCACCCGTGCGGGGGCGGGCCCCATCCCGGGGGCGGAGGGCCCCACCCCGGAGGCGGTATTTGGCCCCAGCCTGGCGGCGGGCCATATCCCGGTGACGGCGGCCCGTATCCGGGAGGAGGCGGATACCCGGGAGGGGGCGGATACCCGGCATGCGGTGGGCCCCAACCTGGTGGCGGCGGGCCCCACCCGGGGGGCGGTCCCGGCTGACCCGGCGGAGGCCACGCCGGTGCTTCTCCCGGTGACGGGTACGGCTGGTGGCCCGGGGCGGGAGGCGCCGGCGCCAACGGTGTTGGCGATGCCCCCCCTTCGCCCCACCCCGGGGGCAGCGCCCCACCGGGGTCCGTTGCCGGCGGTACAGGAGGCGGCGGCGTGGTCGCCTCGGTCAGGCTCGCCCACCGGGCGGCCCAATCGAAGTCCTGGCGCCCGGGGGGCTGCTCGGGGCCCTGTTCCGGGGGCCGTTCTGGAGGCGCGGCGTCGGGCCCGTGCGCCTCTCCGCCGTCATCTGGTCCGCTCACGTCCGCCCCACCCGGTTCTCACCCATGACGCTGATTACGCACATCACGCAAACCGTTGCCCGGTGGCCGAGCCTACCGGTTCCACCCGCCGCCCGCAGTCACTCGACCAGCCGGACGCCCAGGACGGCCGGATCGGCCGGGTCGAAGGTCCAGCCCAGTGAGCACGACCAGTGCGCCAGCAGGCAGCGCTGGCACCCCGGGCATGGAACCGCGCACCAAAACCCCGGTATCCCACGGCATATGTTGCGCGGAAAGCGAAGACATGCGAGCCACCCTGGCGTTTCCTCGGACCGACCCCTGTACTCGAGGTCCAACCGGCGGCGCTACCCCCCGGCCACCTGCGGCTCGTTGGCCGCCTGCAGCACGGCGTTCAGCGGCTGGAGGTCGAAAATCCCCGCGAGGTTGGCGGTCTTGATCAGCCCAAGCTTCTGGGCCTTGGTGGCGTCGGTCTGGATCGCCGTGGTGTTGGGATCGTCGGTGAAGCTCAGGTGGCTCCAGGCGAGGTCGGACTCGCTCTGGTTGATCGTCTGCCCGGTGGTGGTCTTGATGGCTGCCGCCGCGTCGGTCTCGTTCTGGGGGGTCTGGATCTTGACCCGGTCGTTGGCCACCACCTGGCCGATCAGCAGGTTGCTGATGGTGTCCGGGTACTGGTTGATGTACGAGGTGCGGGCCACCAGGACGGCGGTCGGGTAGGTGGTCGTTGGCCAGAGCGGCGACTGGCCCTCGTCCACGAAGACCGTGGCGCCGTGCTCGATCTGCATCCGGCTGGCCCACTCCTCGTCCACCCAGGCGCCGGTCAGGCCGTGGCCGTACTGCGCCACGATGCTTGACATCGGCTCATAGACGATGTTCACCCCGCCCGTGCCCACCTTGACTCCGCCATCGGCCAGGTAGGTGCGCAGCGCGACGTCGTCCGAGGTTCCTTGCTCGGGCACCGCGATCTTGGCGCCCCGCAGGTTCGTGGCCACCTTCTGGGCGAAGTAGGTGGTCATGAGGTAGGAGCCGCCCGAGGTTGCCCCCGAGATGATCTTGATCCCGCCGCCGGTCGCTTCGAAGGCGGCGATCGCCGAGTTCGGGTCCAGGTAGCCGGCATCCAGTGACCCGGACTGGAGGGCACTCACCTCGGTAGCCGCGGTGGCGTAGGTGCTGGGCTGCAGGGCCGTGTGACCCTCGGTGGAGATCCCCTGGTTGAAGATGCCGTCCTGCATGCCGATCAGCGCCGTGGCCTGGATCAGGGACGGGTTGTACCCGAGGCGCAGCACCGATGCTGTCCCGTTGCTGCCGCTCGGCCCGCCGGACGAGGCACCGGGATGGCTCGGACTCTTGCTCGTGCACGCGGCGAGCAGCACCGCCACGCAGGCAAGCAGGGTCATTGTGCGGAACGGGCGCGGGGTCATCGGCGGGCTCTCACAGGTAGGTATCGGCACGGCGCTTTAACCGGCCACATTCTTGCTGGTCGGACGCATACCCGGTGGCACCCGGCGGGGTGCGAGCTGCGGATCCGTCACGCCAGCGGCAACAGCCGGCGGGTGGCGGGCCCGACCGCCACCGCCAGCATGGGGCTGAGGCCCGGGGCGCCCACGTGCGCCAAGAACTCGCTGACCTCGTCGTCATAGAACGTCAGCCCGGTGGCGCCCAGCCCGTGCCGGGAGGCCGCCAGGTAGATCCGGCCCCCGACGATCCCCGCCTCCAGTTGCGCCACCCGGTACCCTCGATCGCCCAACGCCCCCAGCATCGCCGGCAGGTCGGCCATGAGGAAGTGGGTGGCGGCGGCATCGCGGCCGAGGCGCTGCTCCAGGCACAGGAAGCCCGCCGCTCGGGCGAAGTCGCCCAGGTCCAGCATCCGCAGGTCCCCGTCGTAGGCGTAGGCCCCGGGGTCGAGCAGCTCCACCCGGTTGGCGATGAAGTAGGGGACCACTCGCCGTTCGCCCGCCGGGGTCAGGTCGGTGGGGATCCCGCCCGTGGCCGCCGCCAGGATGTCGGCCAGCATCCCGAGCGGGACGGGCAACCGGTCAAAGGACCGGGCCGAGCCCCGCCGGCGGATGGCCCGCTCCAGGCTTATCCCGCGGCCGCCGCCCGGCTCCCTCCCCGGCTCACCACCCGGCTCCCTTCCGGCCACTGCCCGACGCCCCCCGCCTGCCCGCCACCGAGCCACCTCATCGCCCGCCAAGCCCCCGGAAGCTTGGGCCGCCAGGATCTCCGGCTGGTCGATCTCCTCCCCGGACAGGGGAGCCCAGGCGGCACGCAGGGGCGGAACGGGGCCGGCCGGCGGCGCCGGTGCCCCCGCCCCGACCGCGAGCACCGCCAGTGGCACCTCCCGGGTCCCGTCGAGGCCCAGGAGATCGCTGACGGCACCGTCGTCGAAGCCCAGCACCACCCGGGCCGTCACCCCCGCCGCCGAGGAGATCGCCAGCAGGTTCGCCAGGATCATCCCGGCGTCCCAGTACAGGTGACGGAATCCCCGGGGGCCGTACTTCCATGCGGTCCGCCAGGGCATGCCGGTGAGCGCCAGCACCACGGGGGCCTCCCCCACCGCTGGCTCCCCCGCCGTGGCCGCCGCCAGGGTGCCCCGCCAGTCGCCCTCCCCGAGCCGGACCAGGGCCCGGCGGCGGGGGTGGTAGTGGAAGAGCCCGGGTGGAAGGCCCGCCACCCCGCCCACGGCGGCGTAGATCTCCACCGGGTACAGCCCACCCGCCGAGGCGTAGGTGCGGAACTCGATGGTCTCCGTGCCGGGCACCGCCCGCTTCCGCAGGACCCCGGCTCCCAGATTCAGCAGCCGGCCGAGGAATCCGCTCTTCAGGAAGCCACCCTCCACGGGGCCCGGCCCCGACGGCGGTGGCGGCCATGCCAGCGGGTACTCCGCCAGGCCGGGCTCGTAGTCCTTGTAAGGGGCCGGCTTGTTGGCCCAGTCCAGGCGGCGCCGGGACCGGCGGACGCTCTCCGGCGAATGCTTCGACGCCTCGTGGTACTCCAGGATTCCCAACGCCAGCAGGCTCAGTCGATCCGCAATCCCCGGCCCAGCCCCGCCCAGGACACGCAGCCCACCTCGGCGAAGGTGATGAGGTCGGGGTGCGCCGGGATCACCCGGAGGGCGTAGCCGTAGCGGCCGGGGTGCTCGCAGGTGAAGGACCCCTCGTAGGCCCAGGTGCCTTCGTCGGTCCGGGCCCCACCACCGACCACCGCCAGCACCGGCGTCACCACCATGGTCTCGATGATCTCGGACTGCAGCTCGTCGGTGCCATCCAGGGGCCCGTGGACCAGCTGCACGGCGACGTCGTCGGGCGAGAGTGACCCCAGGTGGACCCGGGCCCGCACGGACACCGGCGCCCCCAGGGCTGGGCCGGGTGCCTCCTCGTCCACCTCCTCCTCGATGCCGATCTGGTCCCAATCCCGTAGCACCCGGGCCTTCCACGCCGCCAGCGCCCGGCCCCGCTCGTACCCGTTCTCCGCCAGGGCTTCGCTCCTCCGGGAGGCGGGCTCGTAGGCCCAGGCGACGTACTCCCGCACCATGCGGGAGGCGCTGACCTTGGGGCCGAGGGCCTTGAGCGACGACCGGATCCGCCGCACCCAGCCCCGGGGCACCGAGCGGGCCTTGCGGTCGTAGAACAGCGGGACGATCCGGCGCTCCAGCACGTCGAACAGGTTGGAGGCCTCCACCTGGTCCCGGCGGGCCAGGTCCTCGTAGCCTTCCACCGAGAGGATGGCCCAGCCGTTGGTCCCGTCGTACATCTCGTCCCACCAGCCGTCGAGGATCGAGCAGTTGAGCACGCCGTTGAGAGCCGCCTTCTCGCCGCTGGTCCCCGATGCCTCCAGAGGCCGCCGGGGCGTGTTCAGCCACAGGTCGACGCCCTGGCAGAGCACCTTGGCCATGGAGATGTCGTAGTCCTCCAGGAAAGCGATCCGCCGGCGCACCTCGGGGTCCTGGGCGAAGTTGAAGATCGCCCGGATCATCTGCTTGCCGGGCTCGTCGGCGGGGTGCGCCTTGCCGGCGAACAGGATCTGGACCGGGCGGTCGGGGTGGTTCAGGAGCGCCTTCAGCCGCTCGGGCTGGCTGAGCAGCAGCGTCGGCCGCTTGTAGCCGGCGAAGCGCCGGGAGAAGCCGATGGTGAGCACGCCGGGGTCGAAGACGTCGTCGCACCAGGCGAGGTCGCCCGGGCTGATCCCCTGGGCGAGGCGGGCGGAGCGCAGCCGGGCGCGCACGAAGCCCACCAGCCGCTCCCGGCACTGCTCCCGGATACGCCAGATGTCCTCGTCCGAGGCGTCGTCCAGGCGGGCCCAGCGCTCCGGCCCCCCGTCCCACCACTCGGGCAGCACGTAGCGGTCCAGCAGCGTGCTCATCTCCTTGGAGACCCAGGTGGGGGCGTGGATGCCGTTGGTGATCGAGTGGATGGGGATCTCGTCGAAGGAGACGTCGGGCCACAGGTGCTGGAACATCCTGCGGCTGGTCTGCCCGTGCAGCTTGGCGACCCCGTTGCAGTACCCCGAGAGCCGGAAGGACAGCACCGCCATGTTGAAGACGTCGTCCGAGCCGCCCGGCTCCCGGCCCAGCTCCATCACCTGGGAGAACGGGACGCCGCACTCCTGCGCCCAGGCGCTGAAGTAGCGCTCGATGAGGTACCGGGGGAAGCGGTCGATGCCGGCGGGCACCGGCGTATGGGTGGTGAAGACCGCCCCGGATCGGACGACCTCCACCGCCTCGGGGAACGCGAGGCCCTCGTCCAGGATCAGGCTGCGGAGCCGCTCCAGGGCCAGGAACCCGGCATGGCCCTCGTTGATGTGGAAGACCTGGGGCGCTTCGCCCACCACCTGCAGCGCCCGGACGCCGCCGATGCCCAGCAGGATCTCCTGCTGGAGGCGGTGCTCCTCGCCGCCGCCGTACAGGTTGTCGGTGATGCTGCGGGCCTCCTCGTCGTTCTCGTCGATGGCGGTGTCCAGGAGGTAGAGCGGGACCCGGCCCACGTGGGCCTTGACCACCCGGGCCCCCACCGCCAGGCCGCCCAGGTCCACCGTGACCCGGCCGACGATCTGCAGGCCCAGCTCCTCGGGGTCGAGCGTCGGGTAGCGCTCGATCTGCCAGCCGTCCACATTGAGCTCCTGGCGGAAGTAGCCCTTCCGGTAGAACAGGCCGACGCCCACCAGGGGCAGGCCCAGGCTCCCGGCGGCCTTGACGTGGTCGCCGGCCAGCACGCCCAGGCCGCCCGAGTACTGCGGCAGGGCGGCGGCGATGCCGAACTCGGGTGAGAAGTACGCCACCGACCGCAGGGCCAGGTCCGGGCGCTCGCTGAACCACCGGGGGCGCTCCAGGTGGTGCATGAGGTCGTCGTGCACCTCCTGCAGGAACGTGAGGAAGCTCCGGTCCCGGGCGAGGGCCTCCAGGCGGTCCTGGTCGATCATCCCCAGCAGCCGGGTGGGGTCCTGCCCCGCCGCCTCCCACTTCGCCTGGTCCGCCCACCGGAACAGGTCCTGGGAGCGGGCATCCCACGACCAGCGCAGGTTCATGGCGATGTCCCGCAGCCCCGCCAGGGCAGGGGGCAGATCGGCACGGACGGTGAAGCTGCGAAGGGCTCTAGCCATGGTTTCGTAACCTAACCTTCGGTGCGGGGCCGGTGTGGACTCGGCGACCCGGTCGTCGTCAGGCTGTCCAGTGCCGGAGTTTATCCAAACCGCTTGGCGGCCATCGGTTTCCCGCGGGTTTCAGCGAGTTTCCAGGTAGCGCAGCAGCATGAGCGAGTAGCTCAACAAGTTGAGCGCCGGCGTCTTCACCGGCCGGGACGGGCCGGGGTGGTTCGTGTTCAGGAGCTCTTCCCAGATGCCCTGGGTGGGCAGCTTCGGGAGGACGAAGTAGCGGGTCCGGGCGCCCCCGTTCATGAGCAGGAAGATGGTGTCGCCGTAGACCGGCCGGCCGCGCTCATCGACGTCGTCGCTCGCCTGGCCCCGGATCAGCATGCCCAGGACCTGGTTGTCCTCGGTGGCCCAGTCGGCGATGGTCATCTCCTGGCCGTCCGGGCGGATCCACGTGAGGTCCTTGGTGCGTGCCCCGGCGTGCGACCGGGGCCCCGCTTTCGGGTGCGGCGACCCGGTGAAGAACGTGCGCCGGCGCAGCACGGGGTTGGCCCGCAGCCGCTCGATCGCCTGGGCGGTCAAGGCCATGAGCCGGCGGTCCTCCGGGCTGAGGTCCCAGTTCACCCAGCCGGTGGGATTGTCCTGGCAGTAGGCGTTGTTGTTCCCCCTCTGGGAGTTGCCCATCTCGTCGCCCGCCAGCAGCATCGGCACCCCCTGCGACAGCAGCAGGGTGGCCATCAGGTTGCGGCGCATGCGGTCCCGCATCCGGTTGGTCCACGCCGAGGCCGTCGGCCCCTCGGCCCCCCAGTTGCGGCTCAGGTTGTGGTCGCTGCCGTCCCGGTTCTCCTCGCCGTTGGCCTCGTTGTGCTTGTGCTCGTAGGACACCAGGTCGGCCAGGGTGAAGCCGTCGTGGGCGGTGATGAAGTTGATGCTGGCGTAGGTTCCCCGCCCGCTGGCGGCGAAGACGTCGCTCGAGCCCGCCAGCCGGGAGGCCAGTTCGGGCACAACCCCCTTGTCCCCCCGCCAGAACCGCCGGATGCAGTCCCGGTACTTGCCGTTCCACTCCGCCCACCCGGCGGGGAACCCGCCCAGGCGGTAGCCGTCGGCCCCCAGGTCCCAGGGCTCGGCGATCAGCTTCACCTTCGACAGCACCGGGTCCTGGCCTACGGCGGTGTAGAAGACCCCCGCCATGTCCACCCCGCCGTTGGCCCGCGCCAGCGCCGGGGCGAGGTCGAAGCGGAACCCGTCGACGTGCATCTCCTCCACCCAGTACCGCAGGCTGTCGCAGATGAGCTGCACCACCCGGGGATGGGAGGCGTTCAGCGTGTTTCCCGTGCCGGTGACATCTGCCGAGCGCCGCCGGTCCTCGGGGTTCAGCCGGTAGTAGTCGAGGTTGTCCACCCCCCGGAAGCACAGCGTCGGCCCCCGCTCGCTGCCCTCGCCGGTGTGGTTGTACACCACGTCGAGGAGCACCTCGATCCCGGCCCGGTGCAGCGCCCGCACCATGGACTTGAACTCATAGACCTGGCGGCCGGGCTGGCTGGCATAGCGCACCTCAGGGGCGAAGAAGGCGATGGTGTTGTAGCCCCAGTACTCGCTCAGGCGCAGCTTCGCCAGGTGCCAGCCGGTCACCGCCTGGTGGACCGGGAGCAGCTCGACGGCGGTCACGCCCAGCTCCTTCAGGTGGTCGATGACCGGCTCCGACCCCATCCCCAGGTAGGTCCCCCGCAGCTCCGGCGCCAGGCCGGGGTGGGCGGCCGTCAGGCCTTTGACATGGCACTCGTAGATGACGGTGCGGTTCCAGGGCGTCCGGGGCGCCCGATCGTTGCCCCAGGAGAAGGCCGGGTCCACCACGACCGACTTGGGCAGGCGCGGGGCGCTGTCCGTGGTGCTGCACGACAGGTCCTCGTCCGGGTCGCCCAGCACGTAGCCGAAACAGTCCGCCGACAGCTGGATCGGGCCGCTGAGCGAGCGGGCGTAGGGATCGAGCAGCAGCTTGTTGGGGTTGAAACGCAGCCCCTCGGCCGGGGCGTAGTGACCGTGGACCCGGAAGCCGTAGAGCTGACCAGGCCGGACGTCGGGCAGGTAGCCGTGCCACACGAAGTCGGTGCGCTCGGTCAGGCGGACCCGCTCCTCGCCCACGATCGGGTGGGCCCCGGCGGGGCCGGCAGGGTCGGGGAACAGGCAGAGCTCGACCGCGTGGGCATGCGGGGACCAGAGGGCGAAGTTCACACCCTCCCCGTCCCACGTGGCTCCCAACGGGGAGGGCGTTCCGGGCCAGACCCTGAGCTCGGTCCGGCGGGCGGGCGGTTCACGAGACACGTCGGGCCACACGATCCCGGGCGGCGCCCCGGCCTGTCAACCCGGCCGCATCCCCGCTGGGCCTTTACCGGGGCGGGCGAGATGTCCGAGCCCAAATAAGGTATTGACTTCTATTCGATTCCGAGTAATCTCTAGGCATGGCACCGCCACGACGCTCCAACCCACTCGCCCTGGCGGTGCTCGCCTGCCTCCAGGAACGGCCGATGCACCCCTACGAGGTGGCCCAGACGTTGCGGGTCCGGGCCAAGCACGAGAGCGTGAAGCTCAACTACGGGTCGCTGTACTCGGTGGTGGAGTCGCTCGAGAAGCGGGGCCTCATCCATGCCACCGAGACCATCCGGGACGGGCGGCGCCCGGAGCGCACGGTCTACGAGGTCACCGACTCCGGGCGGCGGGAGTTCGACGACTGGCTCACCGACCTCGTCGCCCGGCCCGCCAAGGAGTACCTCCAGTTCGAGGCTGCCCTGTCGTTCATCGGCGGGCTCACCCCCGAGGATGCCCTGGTCGCCCTGCAGGAGCGCTGCACCGCCCTGCAGTTCTGGATGACCGCCATGCGGGCGGTGCTGCAGGAGATGGAGGCCAGCGGGCTGCCCCGGATCCACGGTCTTGAGGCGGAGTACATGATCACCCTGTACGAGGCCGAGCTCGACTGGGTCCGGCTCCTGGTGAAGGACATCGAGTCCGGGTCGCTGGACGGCCTGGACCAGTGGCACGAGTGGCATGGCCGCAGCAGCCGGCCCCGCTTCCCACCCGAGGCCCTTCTGGCCGATGAATTCCCGACCGCTCCGTCGTCATAAACCGCAGTCGCCGAACGTCAACCACAAGGAACCGTGCCCTCACCGCATGACCGAATGGAGGAAGGAGGCACCGTGAGCCCGATCACCGAAGCCCCGATCATCGAAGCCGCCGGCCTGACCAAGGCCTACGGCACGACCCAGGCCCTCGCCGGGCTGGACCTGGTCGCCGAGCCGGGCCAGGTGCTGGCGGTCCTGGGCCCGAACGGGGCAGGCAAGACCACGTTCATCCGCTCGGTGGCCACCCTGGTGCGGCCCGACGGCGGCACCCTGCGGGTGGCCGGCCACGACGTCTTCAAGGAGCCCGAGTACGTGCGCTCGATGGTGGGCCTGGCCGGCCAGTACGCCGCCGTCGAGCCCACGATGACCGGGCGGGAGAACCTGCGGATGGTGGCCCGGTTGTTCGGCCAGTCCCGCTCCCAGGCCCTGGCGAGCACCGACTCCGTCCTTGAGCAGATGGGCCTGACCGATGCAGCCGACCGCCTGGTCCGCACGTACTCCGGGGGCATGCGGCGCAAGCTCGACCTGGGTGCCAGCCTCGTGGGCGTCCCCCGGCTGCTCCTCCTCGACGAGCCCACCACCGGGCTCGACCCCCGGGCGCGCATCGACCTGTGGGAGGCCATCCGCCGCCTGGTCGAGCAGGGCACCGATGTGCTGCTCACCACCCAGTACCTGGACGAGGCCGACCACCTGGCCAGCCGCATCGTCATCATCGACCACGGCAAGGCGGTCGCCGCCGGCACCCCCAGCGAGCTGAAGCAGCGGGCGGGCCGCAGCGTGGTGGAGGTCCACGTCCGGGACGCCGCCGACCTGCCCGGCGTCGCCGCCGCCATGGCCACCCTGAGCAACGGGGAGCCCGCCATCGACGAGGCCACCCGTCGGGTGAGCGTCAGCGTGGCGGCCGGCACCGACCAGCTGATCGCCGACCTGCCCAAGCTCTACGCCGTCGGCGGGGCGCTGGAGGACATCGCCGTGCGCCACCCGAAGCTGGACGAGGTGTTCCTCGCCCTCACCGGCCAGACCCTGGACAACCCCGCTGCCAACGGCAACGGCAAGGGGCGCAGCGGGGGAGGCCGGGGCGGCCGGGGCGGCAGGCGCAAGGCCCGCCGCGCCGAGCATGCCGCCTGACCCGCCGACCCGCCCCCACCCCTCTGGCGTTATTACGGAAGGAGCGTAACGAAATGGCTATTCGAGCTGCAACGCCGGACCTCGTACGCCCGGCCTCGGTGCCCTCGGCCCACCAGGCGGGCCTCGGGGTCAGCACGCTGGAGATCGCCCGCCGGGGCATCCTGAAGTTCCTCCGCACCCCGCAGCTGGTCGTGGTCGGCACGCTGCAGGGGGCGATGTTCCTCCTGTTGTTCCGCTACGTCTTCGGCGGCGCCATCTCGGCCGGCGGCCTCAGCTACGTCGACTTCCTGGTGCCCGGCTTTATCGCCACCTCGGTGCTGTTCGGGGGCATGGGCTCGGCGGCGGCGGTGGCCGAGGACCTGCAGCAGGGCTTCGTGGACCGGCTCCGCTCCCTGCCGATCCCCCGCTCCGCCGCCCTCACCGGCCGGGTGCTTGCCGACCTCGGCATCCTGGCGTGGAGCCTGGTGATCACCACCGTCATCGGCTTCCTGGTGGGCTTCCGCCTGCACGGCTCGGTGCCCGCGGCCGTGGGGGCCCTCGGGCTGTGCCTGATCTTCGGGATCGCCTTCGACTGGCTGTTCATCGCCCTGGGCATGATCTCGGGCACGCCGCAGGCCGCCCAGGGGATCGGGTTCATGGTGTTCCCGTTCACCTTCGTCTCCAGCGCCTACGTGCCGGTGTCCTCGATGCCCGGCTGGATGCAGAGCTTCGCCGCCAACCAGCCGATCACGATGATGGTGGACGCCGTGCGGGCACTGACCCTCGGCTCGGGGGCGAAGGCTGCCCTCGGCCACCCGACCGGCTACTTCGTGGTGCGGGCGCTGATCTGGTCGGCCGCCCTCGTGGTCGCCTTCGCCCCGCTGGCGGTGGCCAGGTACCGCAAGGCGTAGCGCCTTGGCACTGTCATACACGATAAGCTTTTTGTATGACGATGCTCAGCTTCAGGATCGACGATGCCGATGCCGAGGCTGTCCGGACGTGGTCCGAGCGCCTCGGCATCGATCGTTCCGAGCTCGTCCGGGAGGCGGTCCGACGGCATCTGCTCCGCCTCGCCGCCGAGCAGGATGCCGCCCGCTGGGAGGCTCGGCCCCTGGAGGACGGGGAGCGGGCCCTCGCCAGCGTGGCCGAGTGGGGTCCCGCCGAGGATTGGTCGGACTGGCCCGGGGACGCCCATGCAGCGGGGTGAGATCTGGTTCGCCGCCACCCCCGGCGGCGATCGCCCGGTACTGGTGTTGACCCGGGACCCGGTCGCCGACCGTATCGGCGCCGTTGTCGTCGCAGCCCTGACCCGGACCGAGCGGGGCCTGGTCTCCGAGCTTCGCCTGACACCCGCCCTCGACCAGGTGCCCACCGAGTGCGTCGTGAACTTCGACAACCTGCACACCCTGCCGCGGCAGGTGTTCCGGCGGAAGGTGACCGCCCTTTCCGCCTCCCGCCTGGCCGAGGCCTGCCGGGTGCTCGCCGCCGCGACCGACTGCTGAGGCCACGGCCGGGGCGGTCGGTCGAAGCCCCGGACCGGAGCTCCCGCCACCGGACCCACCGGACTGGTCCGGTACAGGTTCTGCGCAACCAAAGCCGTGCATTCCAGGGCAAATGTTGCGCGGAACGGCGGCGAGGGCCATCCGGCGGCGCGCCTGCGCCCGACCCGGGCAGGCTCGGTGCACGCCCGGAGTTGTATCCCCGGCCCACTTTGTGCTTCTAGTACGCGGGTGCGCGGAGGGGAAAGGCCGCGCCGAGCGGGAGGGGGGCACCATGGGGAATGGGCAGGGCAGGGCCGCCGTCACGACCATCCGGCAGGGGCTGGGGGAGCGCTTCCCTCATCCCGCCCGCACCGGCCTGGCGCTGTTCGCCGCCGTGGCCCTCGTCCTCACCGCCTGCGGTAAGAAGGCCAGCTCGACGAACACCGGTACGGACTACACCGGCAAGACCATCAAGCTCGGCGCCGTGCTGTCGCTCACCGGGGCGGGGTCGATCTACGGCCCGCAGCAGAAGAACGGCATCATGCTCGCCGAGGAGCAGTTGAACGCCTCCAAGGTCAACGGCGGCCAGATCAGCGTCGACATCCGGGACGACGCCTCGGACAAGGACCAGGGCGCCCAGCAGTTCCAGGAGCTGATCCAGCAGGGCCAGGTGGACGGCATCATCGGCCCGACGCTGTCCAACACCGCGGTCGGCGCCCACCCGGTGGCCGACGCCGCCATGACCCCGGTGATCGCCCCCTCGAACACCGGCAACGGCATCGTGGGCAACTGCCCCTACGACTGCAAGTGGATCTTCCGCGACAGCCTCGGTGAGGCAGCCGCCATCCCGGCCAACCTCAAGGTCTTCATCCAGCAGCACTCGCCGCACACTGTCGCCCTCGCCTTCACCAACGACGACAAGTTCTCCTCGGACGGCGCCGGGATCTTCAGGGCCGCCTTCACCGCCGACGGGATCAAAGAGGTCGCCGCGGAGTCGTTCCCCAAGGCCACCACCGACTTCTCCACCTACGTCACCGACATGGTGGGCAAGAAGCCCGACTTCGTGGTCATCTCCGGCGTTGGCGCCGTGCCGCCGAAGCTCATCGTCGAGCTCCGCACCCAGCACTACACCGGCCCGATCCTGGGCGGCAACGGCTTCAACTCGTCGTCGGTGTCCGCCCAGGCCGGGGCAGGCGGGCTCGGCGCCCAGTCGGGCAGTGCCTGGTTCCTCGGGACCACCACCACCGTGAACACCGCCTTCGTCAACGCCTACAAGGCCAAGTACAACGCCAACCCCGACCAGTTCGCCGCCCAGGCCTACACCGCCGTCGAGCTGTTCGCCGCCGCCGCCAAGAAGGCCAGCCTGAAGTTCACCAGCGTGGCGGCTGACCGCAGCGCCCTCAAGAACGCCCTGGGGAGCGTCTCGCTGGACACCCCGCTCGGGCCGTTCAGCTTCACGTCCGACCACGACGTGCACCAGCCGATCTACGTCGTGGCCATGGACGGCAAGGGCGGCTTCACCCTGGTGTCCACCGTGCAGCCCTCGTAGCCCCCGGTGCTGGTCGCCGCCTCGGCGCACACCTGGGTCTCGCAGGCACTGAACGGGATCTTCGCGGGCAGCATCTACGCGCTGTTCGCGGCGGGCTACACCCTGGTGTTCGGGGTGCTCGACATCCTGAACCTCGCCCATTCGGCGGTGTTCATGGTGGGGGCGGTGCTGGCGTACACGTTCGCGGTCACCTTCGGCCTGCCGTTCGTCCTGGCCCTGGTTGCCGCCACCCTGGCGTGTGCCGCCATCGGGTTCGGGATCGACCGGGTGGCCCTGCGCCCGCTCCGGGCGCGGGGGGCTCCGCCCCTGAGCGCCCTGCTCACCACCCTCGGGCTCTCGCTGGTGTTCATCAACCTGGCCGAGGTGCGTTTCGGCGCCAACTCCCGGGCCCTCCCGGCCACCGTGGCGCTGTCCGGGTCGTTCTCTCTGGGCGGCATCGTGATACCGGATGCCAAGGTCGCCACGCTGATCCTCAGCATCGCCCTGGCCGGTGGCCTGGAGGTCCTGGTGCGCCGCTCCCGGGCGGGCCGGGCCGTGCGGGCGGTGGCCGAGAACCCCCGGGCCGCCCAGCTCATGGGCATCGACGTCGATGCGGTGATCGCCTGGACGCTCGTCATCTCCTCGGCGCTCGGGGCGCTGGCGGGCATCCTGTACGGGCTCACCCAGCACGACATCAACCCGTTCATGGGGCGGGACCAGATCGAGCTGAAGGGCCTCGCCGTCATCGTGCTCGGGACGATGGGGTCGGTCCGGGGGGCGGTGGTCGCCGGCTACCTGCTCGGCCTCGCCGAGGTCGCCGCCCTCGTCATCTTCGGCTCCAGCGTGTCGTTCGGGGTTGCGTTCGCCGCCCTCTTCCTGGCCCTGATCGCCTTCCCCAACGGTCTGTTCCGGGGCCAGGCCCTGCGGCGGGTCTGACCCCCCCGGGGGCCACGGGCGTGCAGTTCTTCATCCAGCTCTTCACCGACCCCGTGGGCTTCTACCAGGCCCACCAGCTGCTGCTCGGCCAGATCGGGATCAACGCCCTGCTGACCCTGTCGATGTACCTCACCCTGCGGGCGGGCATGCTCACGCTGGCCAACGTCGGCTTCATGGCGGTGGGGGCCTACACCTCGGTGCTCCTGCACCTCAACGCCCATGTGGCGGTGCTGCCCGCCCTGGTCGCCGGCGCGCTGGCGGCCGGCCTGGTGGCGATCCCGATCGGCGTCCCGACGCTGCGCCTCTCGGGCATCTACCTCGCCATCGCCACCCTCGGCTTCGGCCAGGTGGTGGTGGCGGCCATCCTCAACATCCCGGCCACCGGCCAGGGCCAAGGCCTCACCATCCCGGACGCCAGCCTCTCGACGCTGCCCACGTTCATCTCGCTGGCGGTGGTCACGGCGCTCTGCTGGCGGCTGTGGCAGACGAGGCTGGGCACGGCCTGGGACGCCATCCGGGAGGACCCCCTGGCCGCCGAGGCCCAGGGCATCGACGTCGCCCGCTACCGGCTCCTTGCCTTTGTGCTCGGGGCGGTGCTCGCCGGGTACGCCGGGGCGCTGGAGGCCCGGACCAACTTCTTCATCGACACCTCGCTGTACACCTTCCAGCGGGTGGTGGGCGTCCTGGTGTTCGCCACCCTGGGCGGCATCGGGCACGTGGCCGGGCCGATCCTGGGCGCCGGCCTGCTCACCACGGTCCCCGAGGTGACCCGCTTCGCCCAGCTCTACCGGGACGCGGTGTACGGCGCCCTGTTGCTGCTGCTGACGATCTTCCGCCCCGCCGGCCTCATCACGGGCCGCCGCCGCTCCGGCGTCGGTCACCTGCTCCGCCGGGCAGTCGGCCGCCGGGAGCGGGTGTGAGCCTCCTCGAGGCCGCCGGCGTCGCCCGCCACTTCGGCGGCGTCAAGGCGGTGGACGGCGTGGACCTCAGCGTCGAGGAGGGCGACTTCTACGGGCTGATCGGCCCCAACGGGTCGGGCAAGACCACCCTGGTGGACCTCGTCAGCCGCTTTCAGCGGGCCGACGCCGGGAGGATCGCCTTCGCCGGCCAGGATGTGACCGCCTGGCCCTCCCACCGCCTGGCCCGGACCGGCGTCGCCCGCACCTTCCAGCGGGTGCGGTTGTTCGGCGGCCTCAGCGTCCTGGAGAACGTGCTGGCGGGCATGCAGCAGCGGCCCGGCCCGGGGACGATCGCCGAGTTCCTCGCCATGCCTGCCGCCCGTTCCGACCGTGCCGCCCGGGTGGAGGAGGCGCGGGCCCTGCTGGCGAGGGTCGGCCTGCCCGGCGCCGGGGACCGGACCGCCGGCGAGCTGGCGTACGGGCAGCAGCGCCGATTGGAGCTCGCCCGGGCACTGGCCCTGCACCCCCGGCTGCTGATCCTCGACGAGCCCGCCGCCGGCATGAACGAAGCCGAGATGGCCGACCTCGGTGTCCTGTTCGCCGAGCTGCACGCCGGGGGCCTGACCGTCGTTCTGGTCGAGCACCACCTGCGCCTCATCCTCGACGTGTGCACCAAGGTGGCGGTCCTCAACTACGGCCGCAAGATCGCCGACGGCACCCCGACCGAGGTGCTGCGGGACGAGGCGGTGGCCGAAGCCTATTTGGGCACGAGTGCGGTGGGGGAGTAGGTGGCCCTCCTTGAGGTGGGGCGCCTGGCGGTGTCCTACGGCGCCGTGCAGGCGGTGGTCGATGCCTCCTTGACCGTCGACGCCGGGGAGGTGGTAGCGGTGATCGGGGCCAACGGCGCCGGCAAGTCCACGATGTTGTCGTGCCTCAGCGGCCTGGTGCGGCCCCGCTCGGGCAGCGCCTTGTTTGCGGGCCGGGATCTGGCCCGTCTCAAGCCCCCGGCCATCGTGGCCGCCGGCCTGGTCCAGGTCCCCGAGGGCCGGGAGGTGTTCGCCCGGATGACGGTGCGGGAGAACCTCGACCTGGGCGGCTGGCGCCGCCGGGACCGGTCGGCGCTCGCCCGGGAGCTGGACGAGGCCCTGGGGCGGTTCCCCATCCTCGGCCGGCGCCGGGACGAGCTGGCGGGCAACCTGTCGGGCGGCGAGCAGCAGGTGCTGGCCCTGGCCCGAGGCCTGCTGGCGAAGCCCCGACTCCTGTTGCTGGACGAGCCCTCCCTGGGCCTGGCGCCGATCCTGGTCGAGGAGGTGTTCGGCCTGGTGGCGGGGATCCGCAGCGACGAGACCTCGGTGCTGCTGGTGGAGCAGAACGCTCGCCAGGCCCTGGCCCGGGCGGACCGGGCGTACGTGATGGAGTCCGGCCGGACGACCCTCAGCGGCTCAGGCGCGGAGTTGCTCGACAACGCCGAGGTGCGGACCGCCTACCTTGGGTTGTGACCCTCACCTCACCCGAGACAGGAGGACGTGCCATGGAAGTGCAAAAGAGACCCCCGACCACCAAGGGACCCGCCGCCTGGTTCACCGGCGATGTGTGGATCGACCCCATCGCCCAGGGCCAGGCACCGGATCCCATGGGCGTGGCGGCCATCCACTTCTCGCCGGGCGCCCGCACGGCTTGGCACCGCCACGCCATCGGCCAGAGCCTGTACGTGACGGAGGGGGAGGGCCGGGTGCAGTCCCGGGGCGGGCCGGCCGCGACGATCCGGCCGGGCGACGTCGTGCGGACCCCGGGCGGCGAGTGGCACTGGCACGGGGCGGCGCCGGACCACTTCATGACCCACCTCTCGATGGCCGAAGGCGAGGCCGAGTGGGGGGAGCACGTCAGTGACGAGGAATATTCCGGGGGCTGACATCCGGACCCGAACAGCGGGTCATCATCCGTACGACGACCGGGATCCGGCCCAGATCGGCGTCTTGCATGAGGTCCCACCCCCCCCGGCTCCGACGGCCGGGGCGCCGGGCTGGTGGAAATCGGACATCGCCACGCCTCCGCCGGCATAGTTGGTGGAGTGGTACATCCCCTGGCTGTACCACGCGTGCAGGTATGGCTCAGCAGGCCCTCCGACCGCCCGGCCGCCCCGCCCGGCCGCCCTCAGCCCGCCGCCGGCGCCTTGAAGTACAGGCACGACAGGCCCGGCAGCGTCAGGCGCAGGGAGTGCGGCCGCCCGTGCACGCTGACCGGCGCCGACGCCACGCCGCCCGCATTCCCCAGCCCGGTGCCGCCGTAGTCGGCGGCGTTCGAGTTCAGGATCTCCCGCCACCAGCCGCCCACGGGCACGCCGACCTCGTAGTCCGAGCGGTCCACCGGCGTGAAGTTGCACACCACCAGCACGGTGTCGCCTGACCGGGACTTGCGCAGCAGGCTGATGACCGAGGCCTCGGTGTCGTTGGCGTCCACCCACTCGAATCCCGCCGGGTCGCAGTCCAGCTCGTACAGGGCGGGCTCGGAGCGGTAGGCCTGGTTCAGGTCCCGCACCCAGCGCTGCACGCCCGCGTGCGGCCCGTAGGCCAGCAGGTGCCAGTCGATCGAGGTCTCGTGGTACCACTCGTTCCACTGGGCGATCTCGCCGCCCATGAACAGCAGCTTCTTGCCCGCCTCGGCCCACATGTAGCCGAACAGCGCCCGCAGGTTGGCGAACCGCTGCTGCTCGTCGCCCGGCATCTTGCCCAGCAGGGAGCCTTTGCCGTGCGTGATCTCGTCGTGCGACAGCGGCAGCACGTAGTTCTCCGCGTAGGCGTACAGCATGCGGAAGGTCAGCAGGTTGTGGTGGAAGCGGCGGTGGATGGGGTCCAGGGACATATAGCTCAGGGTGTCGTGCATCCAGCCCATGTCCCACTTGAAGCCGAACCCTAGGCCCCCGACGTAGGTGGGCTTGGACACCATCGGCCAGGCGGTCGACTCCTCGGCGGTGGTCTGCACCGACGGCTCGGCCCGGTAGACGGTCTCGTTCAGCTTGCGCAGGAAGCCCAGCGCCTCGAGGTTCTCCCGGCCCCCGTGCTCGTTGGGGATCCACTCCCCGGCCTTCCTCGAGTAGTCGAGGTAGAGCATGGAGGCGACCGCATCCACCCTGAGCCCGTCGGCGTGGTAGGTGGACAGCCAGTGCATCGCGCTGGAGGTGAGGAAGCTGCGCACCTCGTTGCGCCCGTAGTTGAAGATGAAGCTGTTCCAGTCCGGGTGGAAGCCCTTGCGCGGGTCGGAGTGCTCGAACAGGTGCGTGCCGTCGAAGAACCCCAGCCCGTGCTCGTCGGTGGGGAAGTGGGACGGCACCCAGTCCAGGATCACGCCGATGCCGTGCTGGTGCAGCGTGTCGATGAGGTGCATGAAGTCCTGCGGGGTCCCGTAGCGGCTGGTGGGGGCGAAGTACCCGGTGGTCTGGTAGCCCCACGAGCCGAAGAACGGGTGCTCCATGACCGGCAGGAACTCGACGTGGGTGAAGCCCATGCGCTCGACGTACTCACACAGCCTCGGGGCCAGCTCGCGGTAGGTGAGCGGCCGGCTGCCCTCCTCGGGCACCCGCATCCAGGACCCGATGTGGACCTCGTAGATCGACTGGGGGGCATCGAGGGCGTTCAGGCGCCCGCGGCCCGCCATCCAGGCCGCGTCGCCCCAGGTGTAGTCGAGGTCCCACACCATCGAGGCGGTGCGGGGCGGCACCTCGGCGCACAGGGCGAAGGGGTCGGCCTTGTCCGCCCGGTACATGGCGTAACGGGAGGCGACGTGGTACTTGTACACGGCCCCCCTGCGCACCCCGGGGATGAACCCCTCCCAGATGCCGGAGTTCTCCCGGGCCTCCAGCGGGTGCGAGGTCTTCGACCACCCGTTGAAGTCACCGGTCACCCAGACGCCCTCGGCGTTGGGCGCCCAGACGGCAAACGCGGTCCCCCGCTCGCCCCCGAAGGTCACCTCGTGGGCGCCCATATGGTCCTGCAGCCGGCTGTGGGTGCCCTCGTTGAAGAGGTACACATCATCTGCGGTCAGCAGGCTGCGGCGTGGTGGAGCCATCGATTTGCTCATGGTTGCATCCCATCTCGGCGTGCGCGGTCTATAGCTTGCAGCCTACCCACTACCATGGGCATACAACGGATCGACTCCATCGAATGGGCCGCACGTCGCTGCCAGTTGGGGTATTCGCTCGTCGTCCCCGGGATGTTCTGCGGGCTGCGTTCGCCCCACAAATCTTCCAGGGCCAGCGCCACGGCCCGGCCGGGCGAGCGCCCCAGCCACGCCACCCAGGCGTCGAACACGGCCTCCCCAGACGCCGGATCATCGCCGCCCTCGAGCAGGCCGGCCCGGCGCAGCGCCACCACCACCGCCGCCTTCGCCGCTGAGCGCTCCGTCGCCTGGCCAGCCGCCTGCTCGGGCGTGAAGAGCCCCAGATCACGGGCCTGGTCGATGTCGTCGCCATGCCACCAGGCGGCGAACGAGGCCACGTCGTGGGTGTTCAGGGTGGCGAAGGTCTCGGCGGGCACCGGGCGCAGGCCCGGCCCGGCGATGCCCTCCTCCTCGGTGGCGAACTGCCCGACATAGCAGCGCAGGATCCCCCGGGAGGCCATCGCCCGGCGCACGTAGTCGGGCACGGTGCCCAGGTCTTCGCCCACCAGGAGCGCCCCGGCCCCCCCGCGCGCCCGGTGGGCTTCGAGGCAGAGGATGGCATACGCCTCGTCTGGGTGGTAGCGCAGGTACGCCCCGTCGCCCGCCAGGTCCCGCCGGGGGAGGACGTAGGCCCGGTGCAGGCCCATCACGTGGTCGATGCGGAGCGCCCCGCTGTGGGCCAGCAGGTGGCGGACGCAGGCGATGGGGTAGGCGTACCCGGTCGAGCGCAGCCGGTCGGGGTGCAGCGGCGGGTTGCCCCAGTCCTGGCCGCCCCGGTTGAGGGCGTCGGGGGGCGCACCGGTGGTGAGGCCCCGCAGGAACAGGTCCTGGTGCGCCCACACGTCGTACCCGGCCGGGTGGCCGCCCAGGGGCAGGTCGAAGAGCAGCGCCGCCCCGGTGCCGGCCACCGCCCCCCCGATCTGCTCCTCGGTCAGGAGCTGGGCGACGCGGTGGTACGCCCGGGCCTCGGGTGGCACCTCGCCGGGCCCGAGCCGGCCCGCTGCGGCCTCGCCCGGCCAGCACGGCCACGGCGACCGGAAGTGCTCGCAGGCGGCCCGGAAGGTGGCGTAGGCGTCGAGGGCCGGCCGGGAAGCCGCCAGGGCCTCGAGGGCGCCCCGGCGGCGCCCGTCCGTCCCGCCCTGCGACCGCAGTGCCACCTCGAGCACCCCCCGCTTCGCAGCGGCGACCGCCCGGTAGTCCACCCACCCGGGGTCGGGGCCGTCGGGGATCCCGAAGCGCCGCTGCGCTTCCTCCAGCGCGGCCCGGGCGGCATCCGACGCCGCCACCTCGGGCACCGCCCGCAGGTCGAGGTAGGCCTCGTTCCAGAACAGGCGCGAGACCGGCGAGTAGGGGCTCGGCTCCAGCGGCTCGTCCAGGAATGTGGCGAGGAGCGGCAGCGTGGCCACCAGCGACCCCCCGAGCCCACCGATGAACTCCAGGAGGTCGTGCAGGTCGCCCAGGTCGCCCAGCCCGATGGAGTGGGCGGAGTGCAGGGCGTAGAGCGGGGCGAACACGCCCCACAGGCGGTCGCCGTGGCCGGAGGGGGCCCGCGACGGGGCCGAGATGATCAGGGCGGAGCCGGAGAGCCCGGCGGCCGAGACCTCGAGCCGGTGGTAGCCCGTCGGCAGGCGGAGCCGTACCGGGACCTGGATCTGGATGTGCACGGCCCCGTCCACCCCGGCCATGGCGCTCAGGTGCCGGACGTCGAGGTCCCCGGCGACCGAGATCACCGGGCCGTCCTCGGGCGTGATGGCGAACCGGGCGGTGCCCGACGCCTCCCGCTGCGCTACCCGCAGGAGCACCGACGCCAGCACCCCGTCGCGTGCGACGAGTACCGGCTCGACCACCTGGCGCCAGATCTCGCGCCGCCGGGCGCCCATCGCGGCCTCGACCTCCCGGGTGGTGGCTCCCGCCTCCGGGATCGGCGCGCCCAAGGCGGCGGCGACCGCCACCAGCGCCTCGTCCGAGGCCTTGCGGATGCGCCCCTCGGTGTCCCGGTAACTCTCCTGAACGCCCCACAGCCGGGCCAACTCGCGCACCGTGGCCCGGGCCTGCACCTACTCCTCCTCGAGGAGTGCCAGCACGCCCTGGATGGGGATCTTGATCCAGGCCGGCCGGTTGTTCGCCTCGTAGCCGACCTCGTACATCGCCTTGCCCAGCAGGAAGGTGTGCAGCAGCGTCTCGGTGTCGGCGGGCTGCACCGGGATGAAGTCGGCGCCGCCCGCCACCTTCAGGTAGGCGCCCAGGAACGACCCCGCCGCCCACACGTACCAGAAGCGCACCCAGTGCTCCAGCACGGAGGTGTCCTGGCCGGCCGCGATCCCTGCCAGCCGCCCGTACAGCGAGCTGTACGCCGCGTAGTGCATCGAGCGCAGCATCCCGGCGACGTCCTGCAGCGGCGAGCGCTTGATCCGGCGTTCGGACAGCGGGCGGGCGGGTTCGCCCTCGAAGTCGATGATGTTGAAGTCCTTGCCGGTGTAGAGGACCTGGCCCAGGTGGTAGTCGCCGTGGATGCGGATCCGGCTGGCGGCGATCTTCGGCTCCATCACCCGCTGGAGCCGTTTCACGACCTCGCTCTCCAGGTCGAGGATCTGCACCGCCTCCGGGATGCGGTCCCGCCGGGAGCGCAGCAGCCGGAAGTTCTGCACCGTGGTCGCCCGCAGCGACTGGTAGATCGAGCGCTGGTAGAAGGCGGTGATCGGCTCCGGGGCGAAGGCCGGGTCGGCGTCGTTGGACGCCAGGGCCAGGTGCAGCTCGGCGGTGCGCCGGCCCAGCAGGCGGGCCCGCTCCAGGTAGTCGGCCATGGTCTCCCGGGCCAGCTGGGGGGGATCCAGGCCGGCGGCGCCGAACACCGAGAGGCCCTCGGGGATGGGAGGTTCGCCGATCTCGGGGTGCCGGACGATGGCCTCCTCGAAGAACCGGCCGAGGGAGTCCAGCGTGTAGTGCCAGGCGTCGCCGCTGTTGGCCACCAGCGGCTGCAGGATGCCCATGGTCATCGGCTCGGAGCGCCCCCGGCGGTACTCCAGCGCCCCGAGGACCGCCGGGACGTGCTCGAAGCCCGGACCCTCGGTGAGGAACCGGCCCACCTCGAGGTCCGGGTTGACGCCCTCCTCCAGGCGGCGGAACAGCTTGAAGAAGAGTTTGTCGCCGAAGATCACCGAGCTGTTGGACTGCTCGACGGCCAAGGGCACGGGCTCGAGGGCGGCCATGTTCTTGCCCACCGCCGGGCGGAACGCCTTGGTGGCGGAGGCCAGCAGGCGGCCGACCTGGCCGGGCAGGTTGCGGTGGCGGGCCACCACGCCCAGCAGCGCCGAGGAGAATTCCTTGTCCCACAACGCGTCGTACAGCATCCAATCGCCATCGGCGGTGCGCAGGCGGGCGACCGCGGTCTCCGCCACCGCCCGGCGGTGGTCGTCGCTGCGCTGGGCGGGCGTCGCCGCCAGGGGCATGCAGTAGACCTGCGCGTCGCCTTCGACGTATTCCACCTGGACCAGGGTCAGCATCCCGGCAATGGGGGCTGCGCCCTTCGCCGGCCCCCGGGATGCCCGCTCACCGTTGCTCCCCGGGCCGGCGGTGCCCGCAGCGCCGCCGGCGCCGGCAAGGGGCACGGGGATGGCATCGATCACCTGCGCCGAGGCGATGGTGAGCGCCTTGGCCCCGAACCAGCGCCGCCCCATGAGGTAGTCGGGCAGGACCGCCTCCAGCGCCGCCCTCGTCCGCCGGCTGAAGATGTCCTCCCACGGCCCGGGCACCGCGATGACCGGCAGCGGTGTCTCCCGGCTGGTGTCCCGGTCGGTGGGCAGCGGCGCCTCGAGGGCGAACCAGTAGAAGGCGTGCGGGCCGAGGGTGAGCGGGTAGGCGTGGTCGCCGACGCCCGGCATCTTGGTCTGGCCGAACAGCTCCACGGGCTGGCGTCCCCGGTAGCCCCCCAGGTCGAGCTCCACGTACTGCATGAACCGCGAGAGGTTGGCGACCACCAGGATCACCTCCTCGGAGCCGTCCTCGTCCCGGAGGGTGCGGGTGTACGCCAGCACCTTGTGATTCTCCGGGTACAGGAACTCGAGCGATCCCCGCCCGAAGGCCCGGTACCGGCGGCGCAGGTTGATGAGGCGTTTGGTCCACCACAACAGCGAGCTGGAGTTGTTGAGCTGGCTCTCGACGTTGACCGCCTGGGCGTGGTACTCGGGGTCGATCACCACCGGCAGGTAGAGGCTCTGGGGGTTCGCCCGGGAGAAGCCGGCGTTGCGGTCGCCGCTCCACTGCATCGGGGTGCGCACCCCGTTGCGGTCGCCCAGGTAGATGTTGTCGCCCATGCCGATCTCGTCGCCGTAGTAGGCCACCGGCGTGCCCGGCATGGAGAACAGCAGGCCGTTCATCAGCTCGATGGTCTTGCGGTCGCCGCTCAAAAGGGGCGCCAGCCGGCGCCGGATGCCGACGTTGATCCGGGCCTGCGGGTCGTGGGCGTAGACCCGGTACATGTAGTCCCGCTCCTCGTCGGTCACCATCTCGAGGGTGAGCTCGTCGTGGTTGCGCAGGAACACGGCCCACTGCGCCGAGGGTGGGATGGCGGGGGTCTGGCCCAGGATGTCGAGCACCGGGAAGCGGTCCTCCATGCGGATCGACATGAACAGCCGGGGCATCAGCGGGAAGTGGAACGCCATGTGGCACTCGTCGTCGCCGCCGAAGTAGGCCCCGGCGTCCTCCGGCCACTGGTTGGCCTCGGCCAGCAGCATGCGGTCCTTGTAGTGGGCGTCCACGTGGCGGCGCAGGTCGCGCAGGTAGGCGTGGGTCTCGGGCAGGTTCTCGCAGCTGGTCCCCTCCCGCTCGATAAGGTAGGGCACCGCGTCGAGGCGCAGCCCGTCCACCCCCATCTCCAGCCAGAAGTCCACCACCGAGAACATCGCCCGGCGCACCTCGGGGTTGTCGTAGTTCAGGTCGGGCTGGTGGGAGAAGAAGCGGTGCCAGTAATAGGCGCCGGCGACGGGGTCCCAGGACCAGTTCGAGGTCTCGGTGTCCTTGAAGATGATCCGGGTGTCGGCGTAGCGGTCAGGGGTGTCGCTCCACACGTAGAAGTCCCGCTCCCGGCTGCCGGGCGCCGCCCGCCGGGCGCGCTGGAACCAGGGATGCTGGTCGGAGGTGTGGTTGAGCACCAGCTCGGTGATCACCTTCAGGCCCCGCCACCGGGCCTCCCGGAGGAAGGTCTTGAAGTCCCGGAGGGTCCCGTACGCCGGGTGGATGTCGAGGTAGTCGCTGATGTCGTAGCCGTCGTCGCGCAGGGGCGAGGGATAGAACGGCAGGAGCCAGATCGCCGTGACCCCGAGGTTCTCCAGGTAGTCGAGCTTGGAGGTCAGCCCCCGGAAGTCCCCGATGCCGTCGCCGTCGCTGTCGGCGAACGCCCTGACCGGCACCTCATAGATGATGGCGTCCTTGTACCAGAGCGGGTTGCCGCTGGCCGACCCGGGCGGGACCGTCCTTAGGGCCGGCACAATGCCGGTAGGGGGCGCCGGTGCCGTCACGGCTCGTCGGCGGGCCGCGCGGGTGGGCGGACGGCCAGGATGTGGGCGGGCAGGGCGATGGGGTCGAGGCGGATGAAGTTGGTGGGGCCGCTCCAGGGGAAGCGGGACCCGGTCAGCAGGTCCTCCACCACGTAGGGCGCATCCACCGGGAGGCCGAGCGGCTCCAGGTCCAGGGTGAGCCAGCCGCTCTGGGCGTAGACCGGGTCCAGGTTGACCACCACGATGACGACGTCGGTGCCGTCCTCGCTCACCTTCGACCAGGCGATGAGCTGGTCGTTGTCGATGGTCTCGAAAACCGGCGGCGGCCCCTGCAGGGCGGGGTGCTGGCGGCGTGCCCGGTTCACCTGGGCCACCAGCTCGCTCAGGCTGTCCATCCGGGCGAGGTCCCAGGTGCGGATCTCGTACTTCTCCGAGTGCGCGTACTCTTCCGAGCCGGGCGCGATCGGGGTCCGCTCGCCCAGCTCGAAGGCCGGGCCGTAGATGCCGAACGAGGGCGACAGGCAGGCGGCCAGCACCAGCCGGGCGATGAAGCCCGCCCGCCCGCCGGACTGCAGCTGCACCGCCAGGATGTCGGGCGTGTTGGGCCAGAAGTTGGCCCGGAAGTAGTCCGACAGCGGCGGCGAGAAGACCTCGGTGGCGTACTCGGTCAGCTCCGCCTTGGTGGTGCGCCAGGTGAAGTAGGTGTAGGACTGGGTGAAGCCCAGCTTCGCCAGGCGCTGCATCACCCGGGGCCGGGTGAAGGCCTCGGCCAGGAAGAGGACATCGGGGTGGTCGGCGTGCACCCGGCTGATCAGCCAGTCCCAGAAGGCGAACGCCTTGGTGTGCGGGTTGTCCACCCGGAAGATCTTCACCCCGTGGCCGATCCAGAACTCGACCACCTCGGCCAGGGCCTCCCAGAGCTCCTCCCAGGACTCGGACTCGAAGTCGACGGGGTAGATGTCCTCGTACTTCTTGGGTGGGTTCTCGGCGTACTGCAGCGTGCCGTCCGGCCGGCGCCGGAACCATTCCGGGTGCTCCTTGACCCACGGGTGGTCAGGCGAGCACTGGATGGCGAAGTCCAGGGCGATCTCCATCCCGAACCGCTCGGTGGCGGCGACCAGGTGGTCGAAGTCCGCCAGGGTCCCGAGATCCGGGTGCACGGCGGTGTGGCCACCCTTCTTCCCGCCGATGGCCCACGGGCTCCCCGGGTCGGACGGGCGCGCTTGCGGGTTGTTGTTCACCCCCTTGCGGTGCGTCGTGCCGATGGGGTGGATCGGCGGCAGGTAGAGCACATCGAAGCCCATCCCGGCGACGTAGGGCAGTCGGGCCTCCACGTCGGCGAAGGTGCCGTGGCGGCGCGGATCGGCGGACGTCGAGCGGGGGAACAGCTCGTACCACGCGCTGAAGCCCGCCCTCGGCCGGTCGACCACCACCGGGTACGGCGCCGTGGAGACCGCCAGCTCGGTGTCCGGGTAGGCGGCCATCAGGGCGGCGAGATCGTCCTCGAAGGCTGCCTCGGGGTCGGCGTCAGGCTCCTCGCTCAGCCGCTCGACATAGGCCCGCAGCTGCTCGGCCTCCGGTACGCGCCCCGCCCGCCCGGTCTTGCGCGCCCCCCGCGGCGGGCCGCCCGCCGGCAGGTTGACCGCCCGCTTGGCGGCGGCGTCGACCAGGTCGGCCCCGATCAGCAGCTCCACCGACAGGTCCGCCGGCGATATCCCGGCGTCCAGCTTCTTGCGGAAGCCCCGCCGCCAGGTGGCGAAGCGGTCGATCCAGCCCGTGATCCTGTACTGGTAGCGCCCGGGCGCCTCGGGGAGGAACGTCGCCGCCCACCGGTCGTTGCCCAGGGCCTCCATGACCACCTCGCCGCCCGCCCGGGCCCCCGTCCCGCCATCCTCCCGGCGCCACGCCATGTCCGCAACCAGCTCGTCGTGGCCGTCGGCGAAGACGTCGGCGGTGACCACCACAGGCTTGCCTGCGATCCGCTTCGCCGGGAACTGCCCGCAGTCCACCGCAGGGGACAGCCCCTCGATGACCACGCGCCGCCGGCCGTCCTGGTCGATGCTCATCTGTCTCCTTGATTGTGCGGGTCTGGGGTGGTGGGGGCCCAGCCCGGGACCCGGCTGGCGCCGGGGGCGGCGCCGCGGCGCCCCGCCTGCCCTGGAGGGTCGATGATACCGAGAGGCACCTGCCGGCAGGGGTCTGCGGCGCGTTCCATGACGTTCGTTGTCCCCATAGCCGTAGCTTTCCCCTTTTGGGGCCCGGTTTGGGGCCCGGGTTGCCGGACCGAGGGCTGTAACCTGCCCGCCCAGGAGCACCTCGGCCGTGTTCCGGGTAGAACCTACCCAGATCGGAGAAGGACCACCACCTCATGAAGGTTGCTCTGATGACCCGGGAGTACCCGCCCGAGGTCTACGGCGGGGCGGGCGTGCACGTGGCCCACCTGGCCGCCGAGCTCGCCCGGCACATCGCGGTCGAGGTCCGGTGCTTCGGCCAGCCCCGGGAGCCGGGCCCGCCGGGGAGCCCCGAGGTGCGCGCCTTCGGCGTCCCGAACGCCGGACCCGATGCGCCGGAGAACCTCGCCACACTGGAGACCGTCATGGTCAACCTGGCCATGGCTGCCGGCCTCGGCGGTGTCGACATCCTTCACAGCCACACCTGGTACGCCAACCTCGGGGGCCACGCCGGGAAGCTGCTCAACGGCATTCCGCACGTGATGACCAGTCACAGCCTGGAGCCAAAGCGCACCTGGAAGGCGGAGCAGCTGGGCGCCGGCGGCTACGCCCTGTCCAGCTTCTGCGAGCGCACCGCCATCGAGTCGGCGGACGCGGTGATCGCGGTCTCCGCCCAGATGCGCCGGGACATCCTCGAGTGCTACCCGATGGTGGCACCCGAGACCGTCCGGGTGATCCACAACGGGGTGAACGCCTCCGAGTACCGGCCGGACCCGGGCACCGCCATCCTCGAGGCGCACGGCATTGACCCGGCCCAGCCCAGCGTGGTGTTCGTGGGCCGCATCACCCGCCAGAAGGGCATCACCCACCTCCTGGACGCCGCCGCCGAGCTCGACCCCGCTGCTCAGCTCGTCCTCTGCGCCAGTGCCCCGGACACCCCGGCGATCGCCGCCGAGACCGAGGCCAAGGTGGCCGACCTGCAGGCCCAGCGGCCCGGCGTCATCTGGCTGTCCGACGTCCTGGAGAGCGCCGCGATCATCCAGGTCCTCAGCCACGCCACCGTCTTCTGCTGCCCGTCGATCTACGAGCCGCTCGGCATCGTCAACCTCGAGGCCATGGCGTGCGAGGTCCCCGTGGTGGCCACCGCCACCGGCGGCATCCCCGAGGTCGTCGAGGACGGCGTCACCGGGCTGCTGGTCCCCTACCGGCCCGCCGCCGACGGGCAGGGGCCGGAGGACCCGGTCGCCTTCGCCAAGGAGCTGGCGCACCGGATCAATGAGGTGCTGGCCGACCCCGCCCGGGCGGCCGAGATGGGCCGGGCGGGCCGCCGCCGGGTGATCGAGCATTTCACCTGGAAGGTAGCGGGCCGCAAGACCATTGCGCTGTACGAGTCGCTGATCGGGTGAGCTAGCCTCCAGGGTGTTCCGCCATTCTGCCGAAGTGGGTGGCCCCGACCAGCGCCGGGACGTGGACGAGGGCGGGTGGTTAGGGCGAGACTTGGCGCTATGACCGGCGGCCATGAGTTCTTCCGGGAGTATGTGACCGAGGACGGCCGCCCGCTGGAGTACGCCCCCATCCCGTACGACCTCGCCGGGAGCCTCGAGGCGGCTCTCGCCGGGCGCCGCCTGCAGGCGGTGGTGCCGTGCTGCACGTGCGGCTGGCGGGGGACCGGCATCGACCGCTCAGCGGTGGACCTGGAGAGCGGCCGGCCCGAGGGCGATCCCTTCGCCCAGTGGTTCCTGCACCACATGGTGCCCTGAGGGGCCGTGCGGCCGGGCGTCGCTGCACTCTCTGGAACGTTTTTATCAGCAGGTGATAAAAACGTTACCCGGCGTCGTCTGCGATCTTGTTCCGGAGGGCGGTGAGCCGGGCCACCGCAGCGAGGATCTGCTGCGCCACACCGTCGGGGTCGTGCTCTATGTCGTACGTCGTGATGTAGAGGATCCACCACCCGAGGCCCACCAGCTCGTTGTTGCGGGCCTGGTCGGCGGCCCACTCCACCAGTTGCGAGTGGTGCAGGTAGCTGACCACCTCGATCCCCAGGAAGAGCAGGACGAAGGCGAGGTCCAGGCGGCGCCGCTTCCCGTTGGGCAGGACCACCTCGTGCTCTTCGAGCCAGCCCTCCAGCCCGAGCCTCCGGACAAGCTCCACCAGGCGGGCCTGGTACCAGCTGTCCGGATGGTGCCTGCGCCCCTGCCGCTCGGCGAGCAGCGCGGCGGCAAGCCCCCGGTCCGCCCCTACCGCCGCCAGGGCTGCGAGCCGCTTGCCCAGGTAGTCGAGGGTGGTGCGTTTCCGGGCGAGGACGTGGTCAAGGACCTTCCCCGCCACCTTCTGGTCCAGCACCTCGGGGAGGTCGAGCACCGTCCGGGAGATCGAGGTGGCCGGCACCCCCAACGGCCGGGAGCGATCGGCGAGATCAAGGGCTTCCACCCGGAAAACGGTCAGGTGCTTGATGCTGCGCTCCCGCGTGCGCTGGACGATTGCGATCTCGATTTCCTCGAAGTCATCATCCAATCCGATGGGCAGCTTATAGAGCCAAGCGGCGCTCCGCAGGCACGCGACCGACCCCCGCACGGCGAGTGTGGCCGCCTGCACCGACTGCTCGTACGTGCGGGGGGCGCCGCCCACCCGGTAGACCCCCCGGCCGGCTACCACCCAGTGCCCCCGGGCGACGTGGCGCTGGATGTCGGCGCTCTTCATCCCCCGAGCGAGGGCCTGGGGCCGGGTGATCAGGCCGTGCTGCAACTCGGCCCGCCTCTGGATCGCCTGCTGGACTCCGGTGTTCACCGCTACAGCTAAGCAGGGGGGTATGACAATCCAGGGGGTATCCCTGCACTCTCTGTAACGTTTTTATCAGCAGGTGATAAAAACGTTACCCGGCGGCCAGCCCCAGGGGGGCTAGCGGAAGGGCAGCTCCCGTACCGGGGCCAGGCCGGGGGACTCCTCCGGCTCGTAGGACAGGTCCCGGTCCTCCTCGGGGATCAGGCTCTGCAGCCCCGCCAGGTGGGCGATCTCGCTGCGGATCAGGGTCTCTTTGCGGATGAGCCCGTCGGCGATGGCCGCCAGGCGCTCCTTGTTGTCCGACAGGATGCTCCGGGCAGCCTGCTCGGCCTTCATGATGAGGGCCTTGGCCTCCCGCTCGGGCGTCGGGTCCCGCCCGTCGCGGTCGGCGTGCCGGGGGGCGTAGTCGCTGTCGTCCTCGTCCAGCCGGTCGGTCATGCCCCACTTGTTGACCATCCGCCGGGCCAGTTCCCAGGCCTGCTCCAGGTCGTCCTCGGCCCGGGTGGAGGGCTCGCCGAAGGTGATCTTCTCGGCCGCCCGGCCCCCGAGCAGCACCATGAGCTGTGACATCAGCTCCCGGCGGGTCATGACCTCACCGTCGTCGCTCGCCGACCAGTTCGACCGCCCGAGGCCCCCCATCCGCCCGATGATCGACACCCGGGCCACCGGCCGGATCCCGCGCAGGAGCAGCGAGAGGAGGGCGTGGCCGGCCTCGTGGTAGGCGATGAGGCGCTTCTGGTCGTCGGAGATCGGCTTGTTGGAGCGCTGGCCGGTCACCACCCGCTCGACGGCCTCCTCGACCTCCTCCTGGGTGATCCGCTCCCGGTGCTGGCGGGCGGCGAGGAAGGAGGCCTCGTTGATGATGTTGGCCAGCTCGGCGCCGCTCAGGCCCGGGGTGCGTCTGGCCACCGACATCCAGTCGACCTGCCCGGAGAACGGCCGCCGGGAGGCGTGCAGCCGGAGGATGGCCAGCCGTCCCCCCACGTCGGGCTTGTCCACGTGGATGCGCCGGTCGAAGCGCCCGGGGCGCAGGAGGGCGGGGTCGATGAGCTCGGGCCGGTTCGTGGCCCCGATGAGCACGACACCGTGTGACATGGCGAAGCCGTCCAGCTCCACCAGCAGCTGGTTGAGCGTGTGGTCGAACTCCCGGTCCCCGCCGACGTCGGCGCTGCGCCGGCGCCCGACGGCGTCCAGCTCGTCGATGAAGACGATCGACGGGGTGTTCTTCTTGGCCTCCTCGAAGAGCTGGCGCACCCGGGCGGCCCCCACGCCGACGTACACCTCGACGAAGCTGGAGGCGGACACCGAGTAGAACGGTGCCCCGGTCTCGCCCGCCAGCGCCCGGGCCATCAGGGTCTTGCCCGATCCGGGCGGCCCGTAGAGCAGCAACCCCCGGGGTAACTGCGCCCCCAGCGCCGAGAACCGGGTGGGGTCGGTGAGGTAGTCCTTCACCTCTTTCAGCTCGGCCACCACATCGTCCAGCCCGGCGACGTCGGAGAAGGTCACCGTGGGCTGGTCGACGTTGAGCTTCACCGACTTCGGGGCGAAGCTGCTCAACTTGTGGGTCATCTGCTTCTTGGACTGGCGCAGGGCCACCAGCGAGCCGCCGACGATGACGACCGCGGCAATGATGAAGGCCGGGTTCCAGAGGATTTTTAGCCAGCTCGGCACTGTGCTTGCTCCTTCCGGTGGGCGGGGAGGCTGCCCGTGGGCTACTGCTGCAGCTTCTTGAGGGCGTCCGCCTTCTTGATGAGGCTGGGAAGGACGGCGAAGATCTCCTTCATGCTCCGCTTGGGGGCGGGGCCGATCTGTGGCTGCCCCTCGGTCGAGACGGTCTCCGCCAGCGCCGATGCCCGCGACACCAGGGCGGCCATCGACTTCAGGTTCCGGCCGATCACGATCAGCAGGATGAGGACGATGGCCAGGAACAATGCCAGAAGCCCGAGGGCTGCGAGGAGCACTACCTCCATGTGTCTGCCCCTGTGGGCCGTTCCTGGCCCCTGAGGGGTGCTCGAGCAGCACCCGGGATCGTGGTCCCCGTACGATAAACGGGCACCCGGCGGGGCGTCAACAATCCTCTGATGGGGATCTGGCGGGAACCCCTAGGAGGCTGACGGGACGGGCACGAGGGGTGCCGATCCGGCCGTGCCCGTCACCGACGGTGTGGCCCCCGGCGACGGTGTCGGCGTCACGCCCTCCACCATGTGGCGGCTGTGGAACGTCTTGATGGCCGCCTCGAAATCGTCCTGGTGCTTGGCGAAGTTCTTCTTGTCGCACTCCAAGGTGACGATCTCGAGGTTGGCCCCGTTGAAGATGAAGTAGTCCGAGTCCTGCAGCTTGACCGGCACACCGCTGCTGAAGTCGGTGAAGTCCACGATGTAGTGGACCGAGACCGCACCGTTGATCGTGCCGTAGTCCGGCCCGGAGATGATGGTGGCGTCCGGCCGCCCGCTGGCGTTCGGCCCCTCGAGGGTGTTGAGCTCCTTCTGCATGTCTTGGGTCTTCGCCCGGGCGGCGTTCACCGGTTCCTTCAGGAACTGGGCCTGCACCCGCACCCCCACGCCGTCGCCGTCGGACTCGAAACGGATCGTGTCCACCTGGATCGGCGCCTTCTGTTTCGCCCACTCCCGCGGGAAGGTGATGGTCCAGCCGTACAGGGAGTCCTCCTGGGTCACGGTGGGCTTGCCGACGAAGGGCAACTGCAGCTTGCCGAAGGCGGCGGCGACGCCCACCCCGACGATGAGGATCGCCGAGATGACCCCCGCGATCAGCAGGATCCGGCGCCCCGTGGACATCGGGACGGGGACCAGCGGGGTGGGCTCGGGCTCATTGGCTCGGAGCGACAACCTGACCCTCCGCAGCTAGCGAGTAGTGGGACACCAGAGGCCCGTCGTCCACCAGGATGATGTCGAAGGGTGCCGTGGCGCCCGGCGTGACCGTGTCGCTGGTGCCCACGCTGTGGGCGGCGCCGACCACCGCCCCCGAACGGTTGTAGAAGGTGGCCACCACGTTGGGGAAGGTTACGGCCTTGCCGGACGAGTTCGTCACCGTGCCCGTCACCTCGATGTCATGGCCCAGCGAGATCCTGTTCTGCAGTGTGACGCTGAGCGGGGCGTACGGGATGGCAATGATGGGCTCCGCCTGCACATTCGCCTTCACCGCCGTGGCGGTGCCATGCACCTCGGGGAAGGGGATCGAGAACGAGGCATGGCCGCCCCCGGGCACCACGTGCAGCAGCGTGGTGGCCTCCATGGGCTCGCCCGGGGCTCCCTTGCCGATGGTCACCGACGTGGTGAGCTGGACCCCGCTGATGGCGGCCGGTGAGAGGTTGTGCACCTCGCCCACGACGACCGGCCCGACCGTGCTCGACACCACGTTGATCGACGAGATCGTCACGATGTGCGGTTCGGCGCTGGAGAGATGCTTGCTGATGGAGGACGTGGACCCGCAGGCTCCCGCCACGAGCAGCACGGCGATCAGCAGAGCCCCCCTCAGCCGCGCGGGCATGGGTCACTGCCCTGCCGATTGCGACGCTGGCTCATGCGGCGCCCCGGCGCTCCCGCATCCCGCGCACGGCGGTGGCGATCTCGGCTGCGTCGAGCACGTCGGCCATCACACCGATCTGCTCTTCGTAGACGGTCTCCGGGACCCAGCTCCGAACCTCGTCCTCCAGGATGTGGTACGTGTCGAGACCCAACTGGGTCTCGGTCAATGGACCGGCGTAGGTGGGGTCACCCATGATCACGGTTTCCGCCGCGATCTCGGCGCTCTCGCCGTCCGGCGCCCCCAGCAGCACGAGGATCTTCTCGGCCCCATGCTGGTTGACGAACCGGAGGATGGCTTCCTGCGTTCCCAGGTCCATTGCCCCTGAAGCAGTTCAAACGAAGCATTCGGTCGCCTGGAACACCACCTCATTGCCCGCTGCCTGCGCACAGGCGGCGATGGCGGGCCCGGCCACACCGTCGCGCTCGCCCAGAGCGATCACGAACTTGCCGTCGAACACCGGAGATCTCACCCCCCTTCACTGCCTCCCAGCCCGCGGCGAACCCCCGGGCACCGATCCGTGTGGGTGACGGTCAGGAGATCCCGTTGCGTTCCAGCAGGACGCTCATGCCGTCGGAGGCCTGTGTCATCCGACCGAGGAACAGGCTTCCTTTCGCAATCATATGCACGCGAGATGCCGGGCCGCGGGTCAGGCGGTCGACGGCGTGGGGGAGATAGCACAGCGCCGAGGCGAGGTGGCCCTGGGTGGGGGCGTAGCCCGGCATGCCCCGCTCCGCCACGAAGGCGTCGATCTGCGCCCGCTCGATATCTCCCCGCCGGGCGGCCAGGGCAGCCAGCGTCTTGTAGTTGCGCTCGGGGACATTGCCCGAGCCCTGCGGCTCGGTGATCTCCGGGTTGTGCAGCTCGGTGGCGTAGTCGTCGACGTCGGTCATCTTCAGGCCCATCGCCGCGAGCGGCTCGATGCCCAGCGCCTCCATGATCTGCGGGTTGGACGACCCGGCGGACACCTTGTGGCGCCCGACGTGGTCCAGGCGCAGCCGGGGCGAGCGCCCGTCGTCGGCGGCCACCAGCGCGGCGGACCCGCCGATGACGTCCTCCAGCACCGGCATCCCGTGCTTCAGGTGGCCCTGGAACTTCATGCCCAGCTTGGGCAGCGATCCCCCGCCCACCACCGCCACGGTGCGGAACACGCCCGCAGCCACCAGGCTGGCGGCCACCACCAGGGCGGGGACCGGGGCGGCGCAGAAGTTCTTCACATCGGCCCCCGACGCCTCGGACAGGCCGGCCGCCTCGGCGATGGCCTTGGCCATGTTGCCGCCGCCCCGCTGGTAGCGGTCACCGACGCCCTCCTCCGAGCAGCCGAGCACGTAGTCCACCGAGTGGGGATCGATGTCGTGGTCCGCCAGCAGGTGCAGCAGGGCCAGGGCGCCGGTCGCTTTGCCGGCCAGGTTCTCCAGCAGCACCTCGGCCGCCAGCGAGGCGTCCTCGTGGTGGGCGGCCCGCATGGCGCCCACCAGGCGATCCCGCTCGACGTGCAGGGGGAGAGCGCCGGGCTCGGACGCCACCGCCTCGACGTCGCCCGCCGCCCCGACGATCCGGTCGAGATCCAGCGCCTTCGCCAGGGGGTGCTGGGCCAACCGGGTGGCCGCCGCCTCGGCGAAGTCCCGGTCGAGGACCACGAGCCCGAACTGGTCCATGCACGCCAGCAGAGCGAGGAACTCGTCCTCGGGCATGACCTCACCGCCCGGCACGAAGCGCTCCGCCCCGGGCAGCCCGGAGCCGGTCCAGGGCCGGGCGGGCAGGTCGCGGGGATGGATCGAGCCGAGGTAGGCCTGGTGGGGCGCATAGCCGACCGCCTCGTCGAAGCTGCGCAGCGATCGCAGGAAGGCCGCCTCGACCTCCGGGTCGCGGGGCAGCTCCCGCATCGGCTTGGAGCCGTGACGGGCGAGGCCCGGGGTGTGCGCCAGGATCTGCCCGGTGGCAGGGACGACGGGGAGGTTCACGCCTTCAGTGTTCCAAACTTGGTTCCAGCGCGGTTTCCAACACCGGGAAGACCGTGGGGCGGTGCACCTCGGTGGAGACCGCGAACAGGGCGGTCTCGACCAGCCGGCGGCGCCAGGCCCGCTCGGCGGCGGGGTCGAGGGCGGGGTCGCCGGTGGGGTATGGGATGCCCCGGGTCGGCACGATGCGCGGCGCCCCCACCCGCTGGGCGATCGGGACGAGGTTGCACAGCAGGGCGGTCGGGATTCCCGCCCTCTCCAACTCTTTCGCGAGCGTTGCCCCGCAACGCGTGCCGGTCCCTCACGTCGAGGTCAGGATCGCCGCCTGGACGCCCGCCTGGCGCAGCTCGGCGGCCCATTCCACGCCGAAGTGGGTGGCGTCGGCCACCGCCGTCCCGTTGCCCGCCGTGGTGAGGTACTCGGGGTGGAGGGCCCGGATGCGCCCGGCCTCCTCCAGCTCCCGGGCGACATCCAGCGGCAGCATCCGGTGGGGGTCGGCGTTGGCGATCACGGTCGAGAAGCCACCGTGGACCGACTGGTACTCCCCCGTCGGCAGCGTGTCCCGGCCCTCGAGGGCATAGCGGAACCAGTGCTTGGCCCGGGCGGACTCCAGGCGGTCCGGGTTCCCCATGGGCACGAGGGCGCCCTCGGTGAGGATGGCGACCAGGGCGTCGCCCGGGTCGGCGACGGGGCTCGCCGGGGTCACCGCCCCGAAGTCGGGCAGCCGGATCTCGGTCTCCTTGCCCCCGTTCAGCCGGCGCAGGGCAAGCAGGACGCCCCGCTCGGCGGCCGTGCGGTCGGCGACGCTGTTGCGCCGGGCGCCCGCACCCCCTCCGGCGGCGATCACCCCCTCGGCATCGCCCGGGGTGCCACCCGTGGTCAGCAGCGCAGCCGCTTTCGCCATCCGCTCCAGCGCCTGGGCCATGTGCCGGGCGGCGTCGCCCGAGTTCACGGCCACCGCCGGGGCCACCTCGGGCAGCCCAGGGTTGGCCGGATCCATCCCGGCGACCGCCACGAGGCCAGCGCCCGCCGCTGCCGCCGCCACACGGCCGCAGGCGATGCCGTAGCGGCCGCTGCCGAAGGCCGGTCCGGCGACGATCACCTCGGCCCCCGCCTCCTGGGCGAGGGCCAGGATCTCGGCCGCGGCGCCATGCTCGGAGGCGGCGTAGTCGTCGCCGCAGAAGACGGTGGCCACCAGCTCGAAGTCGCCCAGCCCGGCCAGCGTGGCCGCCAGCTTGCGGCCGGGACCGACCGCGCCCGGCCTGGACTGCGGCCCCACGGTGGCCTGGTCCTCGCCCCCGACGCCGGCAAAGAACTGGTTGATGTAGTGGACGACTCTCATGACGCTCCCACGGTATCCGCTCCCGCGGCGCTCAGGCGGCCCCAACCGAGGGGGCTGAGCGAGGCGACCAGCACTGCCATGGGCACCTCCATCGCCTCGGCGGCCCCGGTGTCGAGGAGGTCGAAGCGCTCGGCCCCCACCGCGGTCTCCACAGCGCCCAGGACGACGCGCTCGTCGTAGTTGCCGGTCGAGATCATGGCGGTGGCGGACGAGGGTGGCGACACCAGCGGCGGTGCCGTCCCCTCCGGCCCGGACATCTCGGCGAAGAGCCCGACCCCCAGGATCCCCAGCTCCTCCAGCGCATCCATCTTCAAGGAGATATCCGAGTCGGCATTGCCCCCGCCTTCCTTCGTGATGATGGCGGCGTCCCAGCCGAGAGTGGCGGCCAGCCGGGCGGCGTGGGCGGCGGCGAGCTCCTTGGCCCCCTGCTCCACCGGCTCGGGGCACAGCACCAGGCCCCCGAAGCTGAGTTCGTTCCCGTCGGCTGCCCGCAGGGCGGCGACCACCGGATGGTTCTGGTGGACGTAGGTGGGGTTGCGCAAGCCGGGGTGACCGTACTGGCCGCTGACGATGGCGCCGTCGTCGACCTCGGTGGGATCGACCGGTGCCGGCGGGCTGCCCGCCAGGCTGCGGCCGTAGAAGAAGACATCCTTGAAGGCGCCCTGGGTCTGCAAGTTGGTGATGGCGCCCACCCGGGGCAGGCCTGCCCGGGGGGCGCCGGGTGCGGCGAGCTCCTCGACGGTGTCCGGCGATTCGCCCCGCCCGGCGGCACCCAGCCGGGCGGCGATGCGGAGTACCGCCCGGCGCACGGCCCGGTCCACCTCGTCCCAGGCGGCCCCATCGGCCGGCTCGAAGGTCACGACGACATTGTGGGTGAGCCCGAGCGGCGAGCGCTCTGCCGCCGGCCCCGACATCTCGACCAGTGCCTCCTGTGCCCGGGGCAGGTACCCGGCGGCCACCACCGCCGCTCCTCGCAGCACGTGGGTCTCCCCCCTGCCCTGGGCGGCTGCCGGGCCGACGAACCCGGGGAAGATGCCCTCGCCCGAGTTCTTGGCCCGGGGCTCGACGGCGTCGAGCACCTTCACGATCCGGGCGCTCTGCCCGGGGGACACGACGGAGATGCCGACCGCCTTCAGGGCCGGGCTGGCGCCCAGGGCCAACAGCTCGGCGCGCGACACGGTCAGCACGCCGCCCGCGAGCCGGGTCGCGTCCCCGAGGGCGACCTCGCGCACGGCGTGCACCAGCCGGCGCAGCACGACCGGCCTTTGTGCGGTTCCGTTGGTTCCCATGAGCACGAAATGGTACCGGGCCCGGGCCGGGAGCCCGCCGCGGGCGGACCATCCGACATTATTACGGCTCAAACGGTATGAACACCGCGTTTAGCCTGCCTAGCGGCCCGGCTCAGGTCGCCTCCGGCAAAGTTGGCGGAGCAGTACATCTCCTGGCTGTACCACTCGTGCAGGTATGCCGGGCCGGCCCTCCGCGCCAGCCAAGCGGGCAGCATCGAGGTCGATTTGCCCCCAAAAACCGGGCAAAGTGACCACGATGATGTGGGCGGCGACCTGCGTCCGCTGAGGTGGGGGACTTTCGTCCCGGGTAGCGGGACAAACGTCCCCCGAATGATGTCGCCGCCGCGGCACGACTATCTATAGGAGCATCTCATCCCGGCCAACCGAACACCCCTTCCCGCCCTCGCCTGCCCCTAGCCATCCGCCGGCCTCCGCGCGACGCCCGCATACACTGGCGGCCATGGACTCCGTCACCCGCCTCCGCACCGCCCTCGAGCTCGGCACGCCGGACCGGCCGCCCTTCACCTGGTGGGGCCACACATTCCTCGAGGAGTGGTCGCCCACCAAGCTCGCCGACATCACCATCGACCGCGCCCGCCGCCACGGGTGGGACTTCGTGAAGCTGCAGCCCCGGGCGAGCTGCTTCGCCGAGGCCTTCGGCTCCGAGTACCGGGCGAGCGGCAACGCCACCGAGTCGCCCGCCCTGGTCTCCCCGGCCGTGAAGGAACTGGACGATTTCGCCACCTTGCCTGAGGTGGATGCCGGGCACCCGGCCTTCGCCGATCAGGTCGAGGCGATCCGCCTGGTGGCCGCGGGGGCCGGGGTGCCGGTCATCCAGACCGTCTTCTCGCCGATCACCGTCGCCGGCCACCTCATCGGCAAAGACCCCCAGGGCATCGTGGCGATGCTGCGCAGCCATCCGGGGATCGTCGGCCCCGCCCTCGAGAAGATCGGCCGGGCGCTGGTCAGCTTCTCGACCGCCTCGGTCGAGGCCGGGGGAGCGGGCGTCTTCTACGCCGTGTCCGGGTACGCCTCCGCCGACCTCATGACCGCCGAGGAGTACGAGGCCCTCGCCCTCCCCCACGACCTCGAGGTCATCGGCAAGCTCCCGCCGGCCGATGCGGCGTGGCTCAACATCCTGCACCTGTGCGGCGCCCACCTCCACTTCGGGCTGGCGCCCCTGTTCGGCCTCCCGGTGGTGAGCTGGTCGGTGCACGACGCCGGCAACCCCACGCTGGCCGAGGGCCGTGACCGTGCCCAGCGGACCGCGATGGGCGGCCTCGGGCAGAAGACCACCATGGTCCACGCACGGCCCGAGGGGGTCGTCGCCGAAGGGCGGGCCGCCCTGGAGGGCACTGGCGGGGCCGGCGTCATCCTGTCCGCCGGCTGCTCCGTGGCGGTGACGGCCCCGGAGGCGAACCTGGCCGCGGTGCGCGAGGTCGTAGCCGCCTAACAGCCACCGAGCAGCGGCCGGACAAACGGCCGGACAAACGGCCGGGAAGCCCTAGCCCTTCGCCGTCGGCGTGACCGGCAGCAGGGTGCCGATGTCCAGGGTCTTCAGGAGCGCCTGCACGTCGCTCACGGTGGCGGTGACGTCCTGCTGCACTCCCAGGCCGACGCCCGACACCGTGCTCATGACCCCCGACGCGCTGATGAGCGTCTTGCTCACCGTCGTGGGCACGCCGTCCACCACCGTGGTGACGGTCTCAGAGAACCCGTCGACGGTCCGGGTGAGGGTGACGGTGAACCCGTCCACTGTCTTGGAGACGGTGTCGCCCACCTGACCGAGCGTGCCTTCCAGGAGCGTGACCAGGGCGTCGACCGCCGAGGGATCGACGTTGGAGCCCTTGAGCGCGGCGTCGGCGTCGCCCTGCACGCTGTCCAGGGTGCCGTCGCCCTGGGTCACGGTCGAGGAGACCGTGGCCGACACGGTGCCGTCGGCCTGCTGGAGCCCGCTCTTCACCTGCCCGGAGAGGTCCGACAGGCTGCCGTTCACGTCCGGCGTGCCCGGCGGCGGGGTGCCGTTCTCGGCGAAGGCAGCGACCACGCCAAGTACCAAGACCAAGGCGACGACAGGCAGCATCAGCAGTTTCTTGTTCACCCCTGACCCCCTCTTCCGGCTCTGCGCCGGTCGATCACCCGCTCCCCGAGGCGCCATTATCGATATTCGCGAGGAGGATGCAAAGGCGGCGTAGCGAACCGGACGATTCGCTCAGGTCAAAGGCCGGTGGGATCGCCCACAAGCGCAAGGTCGAACGATGCGCCCGACGCCACCACCACCGGGTCTTCCCCCGCCCGACGGACGGTGGCGGTCCCCCTGCCCATGACCTCCCAGTGGTTGCCGTCGCCCACGACGGCGGTGTCCTCATCCACCCCGATGAAGGACCACCCCTCGGGCACGGCGGCCAGCATCATGCCCGTGGCCCCCGGCAGCCAGCGGTCCACGGCGTCCCAGTGCGGGCCGAGCAGCGCCCGGGGGAAGTGGCCGAGCCCATCCACCCATACCCGCAGCCCGCCCGGCACCCGGGCGGCCGGGTCGAAGGTGCGGCCGCCGAGGAAGCTCATCCCGGCGCTCGACCCGGCGAGGGCACATCCGGCATCCAGCGCTCCGGCGACCGCCGCCCAGAACGCCGTGCCCTTCAGGGTCCGGGCCAGGTACGCCGGGTTGCCCCCCGAGAAGTACACCAACGAGGCGCCCGCGACCCGGGCGGCGACCTCCGGCCGGTCGGCGTCCTCCCGGACCCGGATCGCGGCCAGCTCGGGGGCCATGCCCATGCCCCGGTAGTGGTCGATGCCCATCTCCGCCCAACGGGCGAACACCGTGTCGCCCTCGGGGGCGGAGGCGGTGGGGACCACCAGCACCCGGGCGCCATCCGGCCCCCCCACCCGGATGCCCTCCGGCCCCCCGGCCCGGGCGACCAGCACCCGGTCCACCGTGGTGGCCCAGGGGAGGAACTCGCCTGACCCGAACAGGCCGTAGACCCGGCTCATCCCGCGTGCCCCTTCGACCCCGCCCCCGACCGCTCCGCCACCGGGATCACGAACTTGGCGGCCGAGAGCGTCGTCGAGAAGGCCACCACTTTGGTGTCCACCAGGCCCGCGGCCCGGCCGGCCTCCAGCACATCCAGCTCTTTGACGGCCGCCCCCGGGCCCTTGGGCCGCAGAAGCCAGAGGGCGCCGGCGGGGCTGAGCCGGCCGCGCAGCGCGCCGACCCGCCCCAGCGCCGCGGGGTCGGCCACCAGGAAGAAGAGCGCGTCCGCCGGCCCCCCACCCTCGGAATCGGAGATGAGCACCGCACCCCGCTCCAGAAGCTCCCGGGAGAACGCGGCGTCCTCGAGGTCCACCAGCTCGACCCGCATCCCGGCCCGCACGCCCAGCTTCTCCAGGACGCTCTTGGGCTCCCGGATCGCCCGCGCCCAGCGGGGGGCCTTCGCCCCCAGGCCCGCCAGCGTGACCGGGCCGGAGGCCGTGCCGAGCTCCAGATCCCCTTCGCCCGAAACGGTCGCGGAGGTCACCTCGGAGAACAGGATCGAGGCCCGGGCGGCGCCCCGGAAGAGCACCCGGTCGGACTCGAGGTGGGCCCGGCCCCGGGCGGCGGAGCCGCCCCGCAGCAAGGTGCAGTCCGCCTGGTCCCCCATGCGAGAAATTGTAGAGGGACGCCCAGGAAAACCCAGTTCCAGGCAGCGGCGATAAGCTCCCCGTGATGCGGTCGCCCGCCCTCCAGCGCCGGTGGGGCTGCTGGGCCCTCTTGTGGGCCCTCGTATGGCTGGTCCCCGCCGGCACGATTGGCCTCACCGCCCAGCCCGCCGCTGCGGCGTCGTCCGGCCCGTCGCTCTCCATGAAGCTGGTGGATTTCCCGACGTGGATGGGGCCCGCCACCGACGTCAGTGCCACGGTCGACGTCACCAACAACGGCACCGCGCCGGTGTCTAACCTCAGCATCCACCTCGACGGCTACCGGCCCCCGGGCAGCCGGTCCGAGCTCTCCAACCAGCTGGCCGGCAAGGGTCTCACCAGCGCCTGGGCGGACTCTGAGTCCTTCCCGGACACCCTCGACCCGGGCCAGACCAAGCGGTTCGTGCTCGACCTCCAGACCACCCTCACGACGTACTCCTACTTCCGCCAGCGGGCCTCCGGCCAGGCGGACCGCGCCTACCCGGTGCGCCTGACCGTGGACGTCGGCAACGTCCCGACCGTGTACCTGTCCACCGAGCTGATCTATTTCCAGGAGACCGCCGAGCAGTACCCGCTCCAGGTCGGACTGGTGATCCCCCTGGACGCCCCCGCGGCCTTCAACCCCAGCGACCAGGAGACCTCGCGCTCGCTGGAGCAGGCCATCGCCCCGGGCGGGCGCATCGGCCGGATCCTCGCCGCTCTCCAGTCGCCGGAGTTCGCCAACGTCAACGTCGCCCTCGCCCCCACCGGGGAGTTCCTCGGCGGCCTCGCCATCCTCTCGTCCGGCAACGGATTCCCCCGCGTGACCCGCTCCGGCATCCAGCAGGTGGCGGGCGACGACCCGGTGGTCCAACAGGCGGCCGCCACCATCCAGACGCTCCTCCACCTGGCGACCCAGCCGAACATCCGGATCATCAACACTCCGTACTCGCAGGCTCCGCTGCCCGCCCTCATGGCCAACGGGTTCACGTCGGCGGTTGCCGACCAGATCCGGGATGGCGCCTCCACCCTCAAAGCGGTCCTCCCCGGCGTCAACCCCCTGCCCGGCTGGCTGCTCCCCACCGACGGGCTGCTCGACGACGCCACCCTGGCCGAGGTCGCCGGGCTGGGCATCACCGACGTGATCCTGGCCCCCCCGTCGCTGGCCTCCAGCAGCGTCGTGCCGCTCACCCCAAGTGCCCAGATCACCGCCGTCGCCCCGAAGAACCACGCCTCGGTGGGGGCCCTGGTCGAGGACTCGACACTGGCCTCGCGGCTTGCCCCCGGCGACGGCGGCAACGGCCTCGACCCGGTGCAGATCCGCCAACAGTTCCTGGCCGAGGCGGCCACCATCGAGCAGGAGCAGCCTGCGGTCAGCCGCGCGGTGGTCACCGTCGCCCCGAACGACTGGTCCCCCGACCCTACGGTCCTCGACGGGGTCCTCTCGGCGCTGACATCCGGCTCCGGTGCCCCCTGGATGGCGGGGGCGACGCCCGACGCGCTCGCCGCCACGGGGACCGCCCCGGCGATCGACGTCGCCGACTCGGTCGTGTCCGCCGGCCCGAGCGACCCGGGCAAGGACTACTTCGACGCCCTGCGCACCGCCGGCAAGCGGCTCTCGGACTTCGAGGCGATCGGACCCCCGGCGAGGCTGGTCAACGACCTGACCCGGCGGCTCCTGGTGGCCGAGGGCGAGGAGTGGTGGGGGCGGGGGTCCACCCCGGACAAGGGGCGCCCCTTCGCCACCTACGTCACCAACCGGGTGAAGGCGGAGCTGGCCAAGATCCAGATCAATCGGAACTCGACGGTCACGATCACCTCGCAGAAGGCCAAAATTCCCTTCGCGGTCGAGTCCGGCCTGGGCTACCCGGTGACGGTCATGTTCTACCTGGCCTCCGACCGGCTCACCTTCACGCAGGGCTCCGCCTGCCCGGGGCAGAAGCCGGGCCAGGCAACCTGCCTGATGCAAACCCTGAAGCCGCGGGCGCAGATCATCGTCGTGCACGCATCGGCCAAATTCAGCGGGCAGTTCCCGGTCCAGATCGAGGTCCGCACCCCGGCCAACGTGCTGATCACCCGGGGCAGCCTGCTGGTCCGGTCCACCGCGTACAACATCGTCGCCTTGGTGATCATGGGAGCGGCCGCCCTGTTCCTGCTGATTGCCTGGGCCCGCGGCGTCGTGCGCCGGAGGGTGCGTTCCGAGGTGCATCCCGAAGCGGCACCGGCAGCGGGGGAGACTCCCGGCGTCCTCCCGCTGATCGCTCCCGGAGCCCCGTCGGCACCGCCGGCAACGCCCTGACCGTGGGTAGACTCAGGCCATGATCGACGTCAGGCTGGCCGGACGCTACCGGCTCGAGGCCGAGGTCGGCTCAGGCGGGATGACCGCCGTATGGCAGGCGATGGACGAGGTGCTCGAGCGTCCGGTCGCCGTCAAGATCCTCCACCGGCACCTCCTCTCCAACGAGGTGTTGTGCGAGCGGTTCCGCCAAGAGGCCCGGGGTGCCGGTGCGCTCACCCACCCGGGGATCCTGGCGGTCTACGACACCGGCCACCACGACGAGGCTCCCTACATCGTGATGGAGTACGTCGCCGGCGGCTCGCTCGCCCAGGCCCTCGACCGGCTCGGCCCCCTGCCGCCCGCCCGGGTGGCGACGATCGGGGCGGATGTGTGCGAGGCGCTCGCCTACGCCCACCGGGCCGGCGTGGTGCACGGCGACCTGAAGCCGGACAACATCCTGTTCTCCGAGGCGGGGCCGCAGACCGGCCAGGTCAAGGTGGGCGACTTCGGCGTCGGGGCCGCGGCCCTCGGCGGCGACCTCACGGCCACCGGCGCCCTCATCGGCACCCTGTCCTTCCTGGCTCCCGAGGTGCTGGACGGCCAGGACCCCAGCCCCGCCGCCGACATCTACGCGCTGGGCGTCGTCCTGTTCAAGGCACTGACCGGGCGCTCGCCCCGGGGCGCCAGCCGGGAGCTGACCGGCGTCGGCCCCGGTCGCCTGCACCCCCGCGACTTCCGGCCCGACGTCCCCCGGGACCTGGACGCCGCGGTTGCCGGCGCCCTCGCCGTGGAGCCCGAGGAGCGCTTCACCGACGCCGCCCAGCTGGGCCAGCTCCTGCGCTCCGCCTCGATGTCCCGGGCCCTCCACCCGCCCACGCCGGCCACCGCCCCGCCCCCCCGCCCCCCAGAGCCCGCCCCCTCCGACGTGCCCTCCTTCGTCCGGAGCGAGGGCCGCTGGTTGGCGCCTGTCGTCCTCCTGGTCCTGGCGGCGATCGCCATCGTCATCGGGGTGCTGCAGCTCTCCGGCCACCTGACCGCCATCACCGGCGGCGGGGCCCCGGCCACCACCGCCCCGGCGGTCAGCCACCAGCCGATCCCGTTGCAGGCGGGCGGGGCGGTGAAGGAGCCCGGCGACTCGCCCGAGCACCCGGACCAGGTGGGCCAGGCGTTCGACGGCAACGCTTCCACCTTCTGGCACTCCCAGGCGTACAACAACGCCACGTTCGGCAATCTCGGATACAGCGGTGTCGGCATCTGGGGCGACTTGGGCTCGTCCCAGTCGCTCAGCTCGATCGAGGTCGACTCGCCCGCGCCCGGGTGGCAGGGCAGCATCCGGTACTCGGACGACGGCAAGGCCTGGAGCGACCCGGGACCGGCCGTCACCGCCGGGGCCACCCAGACCTTCGACGTCTCCAAGGATGGCGCCCACCAGTACTGGATGGTGTGGATCACCAAGCTGCCGACGGCCCCCGACGGCTCGTTCACGGCCGAGGTCTCGGAGATCAAAGCGCTGCGCTAGCCGGCCTCACATACTGGTGCCGCGATGTGGATCGCGGACCTTGAGGGCCTGAGCGACGAGGAACTCATCCGGCGCTTCGTCGACCGCGGGCTGTCCGAGGCGGTCGACGTGCTGCTGCGCCGCCACCAGAACCGGGTCTTCGGCCTCGCCTACCGCATCCTGGGCAACCGGGCCGACGCCCTGGATGCCTCCCAGGAGGTCTTCATCTCGGTCTTCCGCAAGGCGAAGTTGTTCCGCCACCAGTCGGCGTTCACCACCTGGCTGTACCGCCTGACCGTCAACGCGTGCACCGATCTCGGCCGCCGACGTACCCGCTCACCCCTGCCCGCCGAGGCCATCGAGGTGCCAGTGCCCGACGGCATCAGCCGGGCGGACGACCGGATGGTCATCGACTGGGCGCTGCGCCACCTACCCGTGGACCAGCGGCTGGCGGTGATCCTGCGGGACCTCTACGGGCTCTCCTACGACGAGATCGCCGAGGCCACCGGGGCCGCCGTGGGTACCGTGAAGAGCCGGATTGCCCGCGGCCGGGCGGCGCTGTGCGAGACGTTGGCGCCCCAACCGGGAACCCGCGGGCCCGGGCGGCCGTCCAATACCGAGCGTGCCATGAGCGACCACGATGACTGAGACGACGACGGACCATGGCTGACCACCTCGATACCGAGACGCTGAGCGCCCACCTCGACGGGCACTCCGGCGCCGCCGCGGCCCGGATCGACGCCCACCTGGCGTCGTGCTCGCAGTGCGCCGCCCGCCAGGCGTCGCTGCGGGGGGTGGTCCGCTCGGTGGGCGCCCTCCCCGCGGTCACACCGACCGGCGCGGAGGCCAGCGCCCTGCGCACCGCCGTGCTGGCGGGGGCCCGCTCCGGGGCCACAGGCCGGGCGCCGGGCGGCGGGCCCTGGTTCAGCCGGTGGCGCCAGGCCATGACCTGGAAGGTCTACGCCGCCGGCGGGGCGGTGGCCGGGCTGCTGGCGGCCGGGATCGGCTACGCCGCCTTCCAGGGCGGCCAGGCGGCGGTGACCGCGTCGGGGGTCGGCCACCGGGCCTCCCAGGCCATCCAGGCGAAGGCGTTCGCCAGCACGAGCGACGTGGCGGTGTACGTAGCCCAGCAGCCCGCCGTGAGCGACACGGTGCGGTCGCTCACGGCGGCCGGCATCCCGGCCACCGCCCGCCAGTTCGAGGCCGCCCTGACGGCCACCCCGCAGCCGGCTGCCGCCGGGGTCATCGGCGGTCAGGCGCAGAACCGGGCAACCCAGGCTGCCCCGATCAACGGTGCCCTCGTAGCCCCGGAACCGACCGCTTCGACGAACGTGAATGGCGACGTGGGCACGCCCCCGGTGCCGTCGGCGGGCAAAGCTCCGGACTTCACCTCCAACGCCGCGGCCCCCCTGGCGCCCATTCCCCTCGGCACGCTGTCGAGCTGCGTCTCTGCGACCGAGGCCGGTGCCGTTGCGCCCACCGCCCCGCTGGAGGCCGCCGAGATCACCTACCAGGGCCAGCCCGCCTGGCTCATCGTCCTGGCCGCCTTCCCGCCCGGTGCCACGGGGGCGGCCGCGCCCACCTCCCTGGAGATCTGGGTGCAGGCGAGACCCGCCTGCTCGCTCCTGGCGCACACCTCGCTGGCGCCCTGAGACAAGACCGCCGGACTCCGCACCGGGCCCTCCCGCCCGGTCCCGCCGACAGCGGAGGTTAAACCGGAGCGCCCGACGTACAATCCGGGGTTGGAGCGGACGGGAGGTGATGCAGGTGGCAGTGGTGAAGACCATAGAACTGGTCGGCGTCTCCGCCGACAGCTGGCGCCAAGCTGCCCAGGAGGCGCTGGCTGAAGCCTCCAAGACCCTGCGCAACATCGAGGAGATGGACATCCTCGGTACCTCCTGCACTATCGCCAACAACGAGATCACGGAATACCTGGCGCACGTCCGCATCAAGTTCCGCATCGAACGCTGACGCCCAGGGCCGCCCCCGCCTGCGACTGACCACCAAACGAGGCCGCGCGGGGCGAACGAGAACGAGGGAGGAGACATGCCGGGGATCGTCCTGCTCGGGACCCAGTGGGGGGACGAGGGCAAAGGCAAGGTCACGCACCTCATGGCCGACCGGATGAACATGGTGGTCCGCTACCAGGGCGGCAACAACGCCGGCCACACGGTCATCGTCGGCTCGGAGACCTTCAAGCTCCACCTGCTGCCCGCCGGGGTCCTGTACTCCCACATCACGCCGGTCATCGGTCCCGGGGTGGTCATCGACCCGTCGGTGCTGGTCGGGGAGATGGACGCCCTCACCGCCCGGGGGATCTCCTCCGAGAAGGTGCGGATCTCGGGCAGCGCCCACCTGATCATGCCCTACCACCGGGAGCTGGACCGCCTGACCGAGCGCCGCCTGGGCAAGCTCAAGCTGGGCACCACCCGCCGGGGCATCGGCCCGGCCTACGCCGACAAGGCCAGCCGCATCGGCATCCGGGTCCAGGACCTCTCGGACCGCAAGATCTTCGCCGAGAAGCTCAGCCTGGCCCTGCGGGAGAAGAACCTGGTGCTCACCAAGATCTTCGGCCGCCTGCCGATGAAGGAGGACGAGATCCTCGAGGAGTACCTGGGCTACGCCGAGCGCCTGAAGCCCCACATCACCGACACGGTCGCCGAGGTGCACGCCGCCCTCGACGCCGGGCTCAACGTGCTGTTCGAGGGCGCCCAGGGGACGCTGCTCGACCTCGACCACGGGACCTATCCCTTCGTCACCTCGTCGAACCCGGTCGCCGGCGGGGTGTGCGCCGGGGCGGGGATCGGCCCCCTCGCCATTGACCGCATCATCGGCGTGACCAAGGCGTACATCACCCGGGTGGGCGAAGGCCCCTTCCCGAGCGAGGACCACGGCCCCGACGGTGAGCTCCTGGTGGATCGGGGGGTCGAGTACGGCGCCACCACCGGGCGCAAGCGCCGCTGCGGCTGGTACGACGCGGTGATTGCCCGTTACGCCGCCCGGCTCAACTCGCTGACCGAGGTCTTCCTCACCAAGCTCGACGTCCTCTCCGCCTTCGACCGCATCCCGATCTGCGTCGGCTACGAGTACGAGGGCACCACCTACCACTCCTTCCCGCCCCACCAGACGATCTTCCACAAGGCGGTGCCGGTCTACGAGTACGCCCCCGGGTGGAAGAACGAGATCGGGGACGTCAGGACCTTCGCCGACCTTCCCGCCGAGGCCCGGGCCTACGTCGAGCGCCTCGAGGAGCTGGGCCAGGTCCCGATCACCCAGATCTCCGTCGGCCCCGAGGCCACCGAGACGATCTCCCGGCTGAGCCCGGCGCCGTCCGCCGTCCCGGCGTGAGGGTCCTGCTCGTCGGCGGCGGGGGCCGGGAACACGCCCTCGCCTGGAGCCTTGCCCGCAGCCCGCTGGTCGACTCGCTGTTCTGCGCCCCCGGGAACCCGGGCATCGCCGGCATGGCCGACGTGTTCAACATCGGCGTCGGGGACCTCGAGGGCCTGGTGGGCCTGGCGACCTCGGCGGCGGTCGATCTCGTGGTGGTCGGCCCCGAGGCCCCCCTGGTCGCCGGGCTGGCCGATACCCTGCGGGCCGAGGGGATCCGGGTGTTCGGTCCCGGGGCGGCGGGTGCCCGCCTGGAGGGGTCGAAGGCGTGGGCGAAGGCCCTGATGGCGGCCGCACGCATCCCGACGGCGGCCGCCTCCTCGTTCACCCGTCCGCCCGAAGCGGTCAGCTTCGCCCGGGGGCTGCTGGAGCGCAGCGGCGGCGTGGTGGTCAAGGCCGACGGCCTGGCCGCCGGGAAGGGCGTCACGGTGTGCGAGGACCTCTTCACCGCCTCGGAGGCCATCTCCGACGCCCTCGAGCGGGGCGTCTTCGGCGACGCCGGTGCCTCGGTGCTGATCGAGGAGCGGCTGGACGGCGTGGAGCTGTCGGTCCTGGCGTTCTGCGACGGGCGCACCATCCTCCCGATGGAGGCGGCGCAGGACTTCAAGCGGGCGCACGACGGCGACACGGGGCCGAACACCGGGGGCATGGGGTCGCACTCGCCGGTGCCGGCCTGCACGCCGGCGGTGGCCTCGGCGGTGGCCGCCGGGATCCTCGAGCCCGTGGTGGCCGCCCTCGCCCATCCCGGGCACGGCGCCGGCGAGCCCTACGTCGGCATGATCTACGCCGGGATCATGCTGACCGGCGACGGCCCGAAGGTCCTCGAGTTCAACTGCCGCTTCGGCGACCCCGAGACCCAGGCCCTCCTGCCCCGGCTGGAGACCGACCTGCTGGAGCCCATCCTGGCGTGCACCGAGGGCACCCTCGATGCGGTGACCCTGCACTGGAGGCCGGAGACCTGCGTCGCGGTCGTGGCGGCCTCCGAGGGCTACCCGGGCCCGGTGCGGGGCGGCTGCCCCATCGAGGGGTTGGCGGAAGCCAGCGCGGTCACCGGGCTGCCCGTGTTCCAGGCCGGCACCACCCGCACGCCGGCCGGCGAGCTGGTCACCAACGGCGGCCGCGTGCTTGCGGTGGCGGCGCTGGGGAAAGATTCGGAGATCGCATGCCACCGGGCATACGATGGCATGGCGCACGTCAGGTTTGAGGGGATGTGGTACCGGTCGGACATCGGCCGGTGCGGGGAGAGGGGGCCCGGAGCCCCCCCATTGGGAGAGACGGGAGAGCAATGACAGACGGGGAGGACGGCGACGTCCTGGTTGGCATCGTGATGGGCAGCTTCTCCGACCAGCCGAAGATGCAGGCGGCCAACGTGATCCTGGAACGCTTCGGCGTGCCCTACGAATCCAATGTGATCAGCGCCCACCGGACGCCCGACCAGGCCCACGAGTACGCCAAGCTCGCCGAGGAGCGGGGCCTCGAGATCATCATCGCCGCCGCCGGGCGGGCCGCCCACCTGGCGGGGGTCATGGCCGCCAACACCATCCTGCCGGTCATCGGCGTGCCGATCTTCACCGAGCAGCTGGGCGGTGCCGACTCGCTGTACTCCACCGTCCAGATGCCCTCCGGGGTCCCGGTGGCCACCGTCGGGCTGTCCAACGCCACCAACGCCGCCATCCTGGCGGTGCAGATGCTGGCCCTCGCCCGGCCCGAGCTGCGCAAGCAGCTGCGCAACTTCAAGAAAGAGCTCAGCCAGGGGCTCAAGATTTGATCGGGCTTGCGGAGCTGATCGGGTCCCTCATTTGATCGAGCGCTACACACGCCCGGAGATGGCCGCGGTCTGGAGTGAGGACGCCAAGCTCGGGCACTGGCTGCGCATCGAGATCCTGGCGGTGGAGGCCCGGGTCATCAAGGGCGAGGTCCCGGCCGGGGACCTCGCCGAGATCAAAGCGCGGGCGGCGTTCGATCTCACCCGGGTAGCCGAGATCGAGCGGGTCACCCGCCACGACGTCGCCGCCTTCTTGGACAATGTCGCCGAGAACGTGGGCCCCGCCGCCCGCCACCTGCACTACGGGATGACCTCGTCCGATGTCCTCGACACCGGGCTCGCCCTCCAGCTGGTGGCCGCTGCCGATCTCCTCCTGGCCGGCGTCCGGGCGGCGCGCGACACCGCCGCCGCCCTCGCCCGGCGCTACGCCGGCGTCCCGATGGTGGCCCGCACCCACGGGATCCACGCCGAGCCCACCAGCTTCGGCCTGAAGGCCGCCGGCTGGGCGTTCGAGCTGGACCGGGGCCGGGAGCGCCTGATCCGTGCCCGGGAGACCGTGGCGGTGGGCAAGCTCTCCGGCGTGGTCGGCACCTACAGCCAGCTCCCGCCCGACATCGAGGAGTACGTCTGCGAGCGCCTCGGCCTCGCGCCCGACCCGGTCTCCACCCAGGTGATCTCCCGGGACCGCCACGCCGAGTACGCCGCCGCCCTCGCCGGGGTCGCCGCCTCGATCGAGCGCATCTTCACCGAGATCCGCCACCTGGCCCGCACCGAGGTCCGGGAGGTGGAGGAGTCGTTTGCCGAGGGCGCCCAGAAGGGCTCGTCCGCCATGCCCCACAAGCGCAACCCCTGGCGGGCGGAGCGCCTGTGCGGCCTGGCCCGGGTGGTGCGGGCCGGGGTCGTCCCCGCCTATGAGAACGTCGCCCTGTGGCACGAGCGCGACATCTCACACTCCTCGGTGGAGCGCGTGTTCCTGCCTGACGCCTGCATGGCGCTGGACTTCATGCTGGCCGAGGCCACCGAGCTCCTGGCGACGCTGGGCGTCTTCCCCGAGCGCATGCTGGCCAACCTGGAGGCCTCGGGCGGCGTGGTGTTCTCGCAGTCGGTGCTCCTGGCCCTCATCGACGCCGGGCTCAGCCGCGACCATGCCTACCGCATCGTGCAGGAGTCGGCGATGGCGGCCTGGCGGGAGGGCACCCACCTGCGCGACGTCCTGCGCACCTCCGCCGCCGGCGAGCTGCTCACCCCCGAGCAGATCGATGCCTGCTTCGACCCGTCCCGCTACCTGCGCCACGCCGGACCGGTCATCGACCGGCTGGAGAGCTTCGATGGAACCTAGTCATCTCGTCAAGGGAGTCCCGTCATGAACGCCGCCATCACCTCCGTCTCGCTGCCGCTGCCCCACCTCGCCACCGGCAAGGTCCGTGAGCTGTTCGACCTCGACGCCGACCACCTCCTCTTCGTCGCCTCCGACCGCATCTCGGCCTACGACGTCGTCATGCCGCAGGGCATCCCGGACAAGGGCCGCCTGCTGACCGGCATGAGCATCTTCTGGTTCGGGGCGACCTCCGACATCTGCCCCAACCACTACGTCCCCACCCCGCTCGAGGACCTCCCCCGGGCGGCGCGCGAGGACCTCGCCGCCCTGGGCGGCCGCCACATGGTGGTGCGCCGGCTCGAGATGCTGCCGGTCGAGTTCGTCGTGCGGGGCTACCTTGTCGGCTCGGGCTGGAAGGACTACAAACGCACCGGTGCGGTGTGCGGCATCGCCCTGCCCCCCGGCATGCGGGAGGCCGAGCAGCTCCCCGAGCCCATCTTCACGCCGGCCACCAAGGCGACCGTCGGCCACGACGAGAACATCAGCGAGGCCCAGGCCGCCGACCTCTGCCCGCCCGGCACCCTGAAGATCGCCCGGGACTACGCCGTCGGGGTCTACCGCCGGGCGGCGGACTATGCCCGCAACCGGGGCATCATCCTGGCCGACACCAAGTTCGAGTTCGGGGTGGACCCGGCATCCGGTGAGGTGACCCTGGCCGACGAGGTCCTGACCCCCGACTCCTCCCGCTTCTGGCCCGCCGACCGGTGGGAGCCGGGCTCGAACCCGCCGTCGCTCGACAAGCAGTACCTGCGGGACTGGCTGGACGCTGCCGACTGGGACCACAGCCCGCCGGCGCCCGACCTGCCGCCGGACGTGGTGGAGCGCACCCGGGCGGGCTACGTGGAGGCCTACGAGCGCCTCACGGGCCGGACCTTCGACGCGTAGCCCGCCGGCCCCGGCGCCGGCGCCGGCCCCGGCCAACCGAGGCGGGGGACTTTCGTCCCGCAGCCCGGGACGGATGTCCCCTAGTTCTCTGTTGAGGCCCCCGCTGAGTGCCCGAGCTCAATAACGGATATCGAGGGCATAGCGGAGAGCCCGGTCCAAATGAGCACGGCGGGCCTCGTCCAACCTGCCCACCGGTCTTGCGTCGAGCAAGGCCTTCGGGATGGTGAGGAGGTTGTCGCAGGAGATCGCGCACGTCTGCGTCATGCCTTCAGTGGGACCGATCTGCAGTTCGGAGCGGATACCCCGCAGGGTGGTCGTGACCGGCGCGCAGGTGACTGCCTGCAGCACGGCGATGGCGGCATCCCGTGTCAGGACGCAGACGGGTCTGCGGCCGACAGGTGGTCCCAGCTCGGCCCAGTAGACCTCACCCCTGGCTACCACGGCGGCGCCGTCTCCCTCGCCAGCCGCCCAGCGCTCTCAATGAGCGCCGGGTCCTGGGGTTGGCGGCGATAGGCCTCCTGGAGCTGCGCGTCGGCGGCGGCCAGTTCGCTTACCGCCAGAACCGCTAGGGCGCCCTCCCGGAGGAGCATCGACCGGCTCACGCCCCTCTCACGGGCTAAGGCGTCGAGGCGGGCAACAAGCTCGTCGTCGAGCTGAACCAGCACCTCCCGCCTCCCCATTGCCATATGGTATTCCATATGCTCAACCATGCGTCGGTACCGCGGTCGCCGGGTAGCCTCGCCGCTGGAGCCCCAACTCGATCAGGTCTCCAACCTTTTCGGGCTCCTTGTAGAGGCGGTAGGGCGTCACCGGCAGCAGGTCCCATCCCTCGGCGATGGCGGCGGCGTTCCGCTCGTGGTCCGAGCCCCACTGGCTCATCTGCGAGTGCCAGGCGAAGCTGTCGACCTCGACGCCGAAGCGGACCGCGGGGCAGGCAGCATCGACAAAAATCACCCGGCCGTCTTCGAGCACGATGCGGTACTCCTGGAACCACCCCGTCCAGCCCCGTTCGTTGATGAGGGCCCAGAGCACACGCTGAGGCCGGCTATCGGCGAAGCGGGTCTGTCCCGCCCGCTCGGCGAGCAGATCGCCCAGCACCCGAGCCCCTCTCCGACCCCGTGCGCCGAGGGCTTCGAACCGCTGGACCAGATAGGGAAGCGGCACGAGCCGCCGGGCGAGGACGGCGTCGAGCATTGCCTCCAGGGTCTCCTCGGGTACCACGCCCGCCAGGGCTATGAGGGTTCGGGCAACCGACATCGTGGGGATCCCGAGATGCGTGTCCTGGTCGGTCCAGGCCAATTCGCCGGTGCGGTGAAGGGTGACCTCCCGCATGGGCCTCTGTTGGACCGGGACGGCGAGCTCCAGTTTGGCCGTCGGGACCGACAGGTCGAGAAGCCGAGCCGCACTGAGGCCGTAGGCCAGCGAGTTCGGGACCGCCATCGTGGCTGCCTTCAGGCTCTGGAGCCAGTCGGTCGGCGAGCTCCCGGCCCGGAACACGCCCGGGTACATGGTCACCCATTCGCCGGCAGCCACCCTCCGGTAGAAGGCGGAGACCGAGAGGCCTCGGCTCAGCGCCTGTCCCCGAGTGATGAGCCCGTTCTGCTCCGCCGCTAGCTTCGCCAAGTCTCGATCTGCGCCCATGGAGACAGTAAAGCAGGGGGGTATGACAAGAAAGGCTATGAATTCGGTGCGCTACAAAAAGTGGCGTCCCTTAATAAGCACCTGTGTCCGTCGACGCCCTTGGGCCAACCTCCGGCTCGGCGCACCAACTGGGGGACATCCGTCCCGCCCAGTGGGACACCTATGAGGGTCGGGCTGTCAAGCGGCGGTTTGCTTCGCCTTTGCCTTTCCCCTCCCGGACCAACCGAGGGCCGTCTGCGAAGCAGACCGAAGGCCCTTGACGGGTGAGAAGGCCCCCTGGCAAGCTGTC